>VGGM01000425.1 GCA_016868515.1 Bacteroidota bacterium
CGCATCCTGCCGGTAACCGCACTGTTATTCTCTATGGCATGGCCCCTGTTTTCACAGGGTGGTTTTGACAATTCAACCAGGGCTCTCTACATCTTCGATATGGCACGGTATATCGATTATGGTGAGGGGTTACAGGATAAGGAGTTCTTCCGGATAGGGGTACTTGACAATAATGCGGCCCTGTTCTGGGAGATGGGAAATCTTGCCAGAACCCGCACCAGAATACAGGAGAAGCCTGTTGATGTTGTATATTTCAGGGACGAGGACAAAATTATTCCGGTTCAGATTCTCTATGTAAACAAAAACAGCGGTTTCGACCTAAGGAAGGTTAAGGAGAAGCTTCAGGGAGAGCAGACAATGCTTATCACCGAGGGGTATGAGTTTAATGAATCGATGATCAACTTCATAGTTGTTGAGGGGAAACCAAGGTTCCAGGCTCATGAAGACAAGATCAGGGAGGCGGGAATGTCGGTTAACCAGAATTTCCTCTTTATGGCCATAAAGACAAAGGAGGACTGGGAAAACCTGTTCGACAAGGCGCAGGAGGAGATAGAGATGCAGAAGCAGCAGATAAGGCAGCAGCAGGAGGTGATCGAGGCACAGAAGGCCGAGATACTGATGCAGAAGGCTCTGCTCGACAGCCTGGACCTGGAGATTGAAGAGAAGGAGAAGATTCTTGGCGACAAGCAGCGTCAGCTTGATTATCAGCTGGCACAGATAAACCGCCTCGGAAGGGAGATTTCGGCTCAGAGGGGGGTAATTGAGGTTCAGCAGAAAGAGGTGACCGAACAGAAAGCCGTACTTGAAACCCAGAGGTCGGAGATAGCCGTGCAGGTGGCGAAGCTTAATGAACAGCTTGCTCTCATAGGCGAACAGGAAGAGAAAATCAGGATACAGCTTGCTACCCTTGAGAAACAAAAGCTGATTCTCTATTTTGTATGCTTTGTGCTTTTGCTTTTCGTCTTCCTTGCATATAATATTTACAGGAACTATAAGATTAAGAAGGAGGCCAACATCAGGCTCGAGGAGAAGAACAGGACAATCAGCGCCCAGAAGGATGAGATTGAGAAGCAGAGGGATATTGCCGCAATGCAGCGTGACCAGATTGCATACCAGAAAAAGCACATTACCGACAGTATTGTGTATGCGAAGCGTATCCAGACAGCCCTGTTGCCTTCGCTGGAACTCTTCAGCGATGACCTTGACCATTTTGTCCTTTATAAGCCTCTCGATATTGTCAGCGGCGACTTCTACTGGGTTACACGCAAGGATAACCTGCAGATAATAATAGCTGCCGACTGTACCGGTCATGGAGTGCCGGGAGCATTCATGAGCATGCTGGGGGTAACAATGCTCAATGAACTGGTACTTGCCAAAAACATAGTAATGCCCGATCAGATACTCAATAACCTGAGGAGTGAGATAATTGCAGCCCTAAAGCAGTCGGAAGAGGATGATAAGGTTAAAGACGGAATGGATATGGCTGTGGTTACCATTGACTTCAGTACATCAACACTCTATTTTGCCGGTGCGAATAATCCGCTGTACCTCATAAGGGGCAATGAACTGGTCCATTACAGGCCCGACAAGATGCCGGTGGCAATTCATTACAGGATGACCGATTTCACGCTTCAGACCATTGAACTGCAGAAGGGAGATTGTTTCTATATCTTTTCCGACGGATACGCCGACCAGTTTGGAGGACCCGATCAGAGGAAATTCATGACCGGTCAGCTGAAGGAGGTACTGGCAAAGATTTCGGGGATGCCGATGATAAGTCAGGGCGAAAAGCTCAATGAGCTGTTCATTGAGTGGCAGGGGGATAATCAGCAGGTTGACGATGTTACCCTTATCGGAGTAAGGTACTGATCAGTTGCATTCCCACTGCGTGGGGGTGTTGCCAATGGTTACAGGCGGCGTTGCCTTGATGGCAAGTAGTTGGGTTCCGCAATACTCAGTTCCCGAAGTCTGATTTATAACGTTGCCGTTCTCATAGGTCACCTGTTTGCAGACCTCGCAGTCATTAAACCATTCTTCGCAGGAAGTAAGCGATACTGCCATAAGGATAAAGCCGGCTGCGTACAGCATTTTTCGTTTCATAGCTGACAGATATTTCCTATCAAAGATAATAACCATTTTTTGATTCTTC
>VGGM01000426.1 GCA_016868515.1 Bacteroidota bacterium
GATTTCCCTAATCCGGCAACCCAGTTTACAATGGTTCTCTGGTTAAATAACTCATGTTTGCCATTTAACTGTCCTGAATATATTCTCCGGTACTTCTGGTAAAAGCCATGGTTATTTGCAAAAAAAATCAAAATCGTAATTCGGACCTGTTCTGAAAGTATAATCGGTTTGATTCAACTGATTGAACAGATTTATAAACTCAACCTTATGTTTTGTGCCATAGTTAAATGCCCAATTATGCAGAAAACCAGACCTAACCTTTTCTGAATTCTTAGAATCATTAAACTGGAATAGAGTAGAACTTCTGTTCTGGTCAAAGTTATATGCATTGTAATCGCGTCGCAGGATATCATCAACTGACTTCGAGTTATTATATGTAACAGAGGTCACATTCCCGATCGCCAACTTGCCCATGCTGAACCTATATGCTCCAAACAGGGCGAAACTATGGTTTAAACCGGCATTCACTTTATTGGGTACCCAGTTATTATTGAGCATTCTGCCCGCTTCCTGAATTTTTACCTGGTCTGTTCCTAGTGATCTCAGGTTTAAGGGAAAGCCGGTTGGCAGGGAGAGGTACATTGTAGTAAGCGACGGAGTGGAAATTATTCTTCCGAAAAAGGAGTTTGAGCTCCTTAACCTGCTGATGTCGAGGCCCGACAAGGTTTTTACAAGAACCGACATCTTTGCCCGTGTTTGGGACAATGCATCAATTGTAGGTGAACGAACAATCGATGTTCATATCCGAAAACTGAGGGAGAAAATCGGAGACCGTTACATCAAAACCATCAAGGGGGTCGGTTATAAATTTGTAAATCACTGAATTCGTTTACACATTCAGAATCTCCCTGCCTCCCATTTTATTATCCATTTTTTTTTACTTTTATATCTGATTTAGCCTAACCTCAGCTACCACCGGATATGAAAAAGCTTATTCCCATTGTCCTTTCCCTTGTAATTATTACCTCAGTTACCTCAACGGTTTTTGCAGGAACACAGGGCCAACAGAACACCGTGCAGAATCCAGGCGCACAGGTTCAGTATAATGACACAGCACATGGACATCAGGATCACCAGCACGGAATGACCGGGAGTCAGGCAACCCATGATGATGACGTCCATTCAGGAGAAGAAGGGCATGATGAGGGGCATTCGGGTAACATGTACCCGCTGCTTTTTATTATTATTGCCCTGATAATCGGAGCGGGAACACGTCACTTCCTGAGGAAAAGTCCTTTACCCTACACCGTTACCCTTCTCGTAATCGGCCTGGCCCTTGGTGCAATGAACCGGCTCGGATGGCTCAGTCATATTTCAATTGGAAGTTTCAGGCTTGACATTGGTTTTCTGGGCAGTTCACTCGACTGGGCAGGTACCATCGACCCGCACCTTATATTATATGTTTTCCTGCCAACCCTCATTTTTGAGGCAGCATTTGCAATGGATCTTCATACTTTTAAGAAAACTTCGGCTAATGCATTTCTTCTGGCAGTTCCGGGTATAATGATGGCTCTGGCCCTGACAGGCGCCGCAGTAATGCTTATTAAGTACCTTGGAATAGGGTTTGAAGGCTGGGGCTGGGCTATGGCATTGCTTTTCGGATCGGTGGTAAGTGCCACCGACCCGGTGGCTGTAGTATCGCTGCTGAAGGAACTGGGTGCCAGCAAGAAACTTGGAACCCTTATCGAGGGAGAATCTCTGCTTAACGACGGGACAGCCATTGTGCTTTTCATGGTATTCCTGGCCGTAGTGACAGGACAAGGGGCCGATGCCTCACCAATTGCCAAATTCCTTAAAGTATCACTCGGAGGAACAGCTATAGGGCTTATATTCGGCTATATTACCATACTATGGGTAAAGAAGGTATTCAACGATGCAATGATTGAAATAACCGTGATAATAGCTGCAGCTTACCTTACGTTCTTTGTGGCCGAACACTTTTTCCATGTATCGGGGGTGCTCGGCGTGGTTACACTGGGACTTGTTATGGCCGGAGTGGGCCGCACCCGCATCAGCCCCGAGGTGGGACACTTCCTTCACGAATTCTGGGAACTTGCAGCCTTTATTGCCAATACCCTTATATTCATTATTGTAGGTGTTATTATTGCCAACCAGGCAAAGATAACCCTCAACAATATCATCCTTC
>VGGM01000427.1 GCA_016868515.1 Bacteroidota bacterium
ATATATGGGTACGGGAACCCGGAATGCCCGTTGTAAACACACGCATTGAGAGAAGTGAGCAAGGGTTTATAACTTCGTTTTCTGTGACTGACCCGGCAGGTAAGGGAAGGATATGGCCACAACAGCTTAACGCTAAAGTCATAACTGAGGAAGGAGACTTTCACGGCTCCTGCATACCAGGCACAGACTCATCGTTCATAGCAACCGAGCTGCAGCCATTGTTTGTAATACCCGACACCCCGGGAATTGCATATGGGTTCTTTGCATTCGACAGTGCGACTATCAGCCTGTTTACAGATACGCTTATGACCGTTGATGAACCTCTGGTGCGGGGGGTGGTATGGCTGAACGCGAATGAGAACATGATAAACGGCCTTATTTCTCCTGTTGTATTCTTCAAAAGAGCAATGCAGCAGTCGCTGGCCGAGAGTGATGAGGTACTTCTGAATTACCTTCAGGGAAGGGTAAACAGCGTATTCTGGAACCACCTGAACGAGGACGAAAGACATATTACGGGCGAACAGGCCGAAGCAGAAGTATGGAAAAAAATTGAATCAACTGCTCTTTCTGCACCGCTAAGAAGATCGTGGTTCAACCTTTACCGCAGTCTGGCCCTTACAGACCATGCGATCCAAAACCTGTACGGTGTATGGCAAACGGGTACTTTACCGGGCGGACAGACACTCAGCGAGGATGAACTCTGCACCCTGGCATTGACCCTGGCATTGAAGGGTCATGCCGGGAGTGTATCTATTCTCTCTTTACAGGCTGAGAGGATAAAGAGTTCCGAACGCCATAAGCGTTTCTCTTTTGTAGTGCCATCGGTGTCGGGCAGTCAGCAGATAAGAGATGACTTCTTTAGTTCGCTCGCCGATAAAACGAACAGGGAAAAGGAGCCATGGGTACTGGAAGCACTGGGATACCTTCACCATCCTATCCGTGCAGAAAACTCCGAAAAGTATATTTTACCCTCACTTGAGATGCTGGAAGAGATAAAATTTACAGGCGACATTTTCTTTCCGGCCGGCTGGGCAGGCAGCATTCTCGGAAGTTACCGTACAAGATCAGCCTATGAAACTGTCAGCGGATTCCTTGAGGAACGCCCCGGTTATCCTTCCGACCTGAGGCTTAAGATTCTGCAGGCTGCCGATAACCTTTACAGGCATAACACCACCGGCACATACAACAGTCTGAACCGGTGACCATACCCGCACAACAGAAAAAGGCACGGATGATTATCCGTGCCTGTAACCCGCAACCATGAATAAAGGTTAAACTATTTTACCAGCTCATAACCCTGATTCTTTCCCTTCTGAATCTGGGGCACCCCGTTTTTCATCCACGATGGCATAACCTCACCCTTAAGGTAATGATCGAAGAACTGCATTTTTCTGATGGATAAATCCATTCTTGCAGGTCGCCTGACCAGATTGTGAGCTTCGGTATTATAGGTAAGCATCCAGGCCGGTTTATCTAACCTTCGCATCGCTACAAAGAGTTCAATGCCCTGGTACCATGGAACGGCTCCGTCTTCATCATTATGCATGATAAGCAGGGGCGTGTTGATTTTTGGTACGAAGAAAATCGGCGAGTTTTCGATGAAGTGAATCGGTTTCTCCCATAGGGTTCCGCCAATGCGGCTTTGTGTATTCTCGTACTGGAACATGCGGCTCATGCCCGATTCCCACCTGATTCCGCCGTATGCGCTTATCATATTCGACACCGGTGCTCCTGCATAGGCAGCAGCAAACAGGTCGGTTTGGGTTATTAGCCATGCTATCTGGTAACCTCCCCAGCTCTGGCCGTCCAGTCCCAGCCGGTCCTTGTCAATGAAAGAGAACCTGTTCAGCAGCGCATAGGTTCCGCTGACAACTGCATTGTAGCAGCTCTGCCCCGGGTACCCCTCAACATATGGTATATCGGGTACGAATACGAGGTATCCATTGCTGACAGCGTAGGTGCGGTTAACCGTTGAGGCGCTGGGCGAAGGTGCACTGTAGTTGTGAAGACCGTCGGAACTTCTCTCGTAGAAGTACACAATCATCGGATACTTCTTTGACGGGTCAAAATTTTCAGGCTTGTAGAGAAGACCCTGCAGGGTGCTGCGGTCAAAGGAGCTCCATTCAACAAGTTCGACAGTTCCCCA
>VGGM01000428.1 GCA_016868515.1 Bacteroidota bacterium
CAACAGCCAGCGGAGTGGCTCCCGAAAACCCGTCTATTACATCCGGATTCGACATTAACCCCTCAACCCATACCTTGTCGCCCGACATCCACGCCGGATAGCTGAAGAAAAGGAAAGCCCTGGCGGTAAGGGCCGGGTTAAGGATATTCATTCCCGTTCCACCGAAAACCTCCTTGCCAATGATAACCGCAAAAGCGGTGGCAATTGCCAGCATCCATAATGGTGTATCAACCGGTATTATAAGAGGTATCAGCATTCCCGAAACCAGGAAACCCTCATTAATCTCATGGCCCCTCAACTGTGCCGTGAAGAACTCAATTCCTAGGCCTACTCCGTAGCTCACCACTATAAGGGGCAAGACCTTCAGGAAACCGAACCAGAAAAGGTCCAATACCGAGTTGTCAAGCCCCGAAACAACAGGCCCGTATGCCCTTAAATGCTGCAAACCAATATTGTAGCAGCCAAACAGAAGAGCCGGTATCAGGGCTATTATTACCACAAACATCGACCGCTTAAGGTCAATGTAATCGCGTATGTGGGAACCTTTCGATGTTACCCTGTCGGGTACAAACATAAACGTTTCGAAACCTTCGAACACCGAATGAAGGCTGCTTAACCGGCCACCCTTGCTGAAGTGGGGCTTTAGCCGGTCCAACTGTTTTCTGAGAAATTTCATTATTGCCGTTAATCTTATATTTCTAACTCATTTCCCTGACCATCTGATCAAGTCCTTTCCGTATTATCGCCTGTATTTCGATTTTCGAAGGACAAACGTACTCGCAGAGTGCAAAATCCTCTTCCGCAACCTCATATATGCCAAGTCTCTCCATCATGTCAATGTCCTCAACCAATATGGCTTTCAGCAGTTGCATCGGATAAATATCCATGGGCAACACCTTCTCGTAAACCCCGGTCATGACAAAAGCTCTCTCTCCTCCATGCAAATTGGTGTCGACAACAAACTCCTTCCCGGGCAGGAGGGCCGAACCAAAACTCCTGGAAAAACTGAACTTACCGAAACCGGGAGTTATCCAGCCGAAAAATTCATGATGCTTTCCTTCAGGTATTGCGGTTACCATGTTGTCATAGTAACCCAGGAATCCTTCAGCTGATATAGCCGTTCCTGTCAGGACATTACCGCTTATGCACCGTACCTCGCCGTCACGAAGACTGCCCCTCAGTATACCTGTAACCGATGCCCCTGATCTTATCCTGTGATATGCAGGTTTAGTTACTTCACTACCCGCCAGGGCAATGATTCTGTCGTGCCTGTAAACACCCTCATTGAAAAGCCTTCCTATTGCAAGTACATCCTGAAGATTTACATACCAGACAACCTCTCCCTTGTTAACAGGGTCAATATGGTGAATCTGAATACCCGGATTACCTGCCGGATGTGGTCCTTTAATGTAATGTTTCTCAGCTCCCGCAACGTTCTTCATCACGCTGCCTGTAACATTTGATCCGTCGAGCACGAGGTGAACCTTCCCACGGGTAAGCTTGCCCAGGGCCTTTATGCCGGTACCCAGTTCGCCCATGTCACTGTTATGCATGACGAAATCATAATCGGGGGCCAGCGGTGCTGTGTCAAGCCCGGAAATGAAAACTGATTTTGGTTCCTGTGAAGGTTTTGCAACAATATTATAGGGTCTTTGCCTAATTACCGGCCACAAACCCGACTCCAGCAGTTTCGCCTTTATCTGGTCTGGCGTCAGGACTGCCGGATCACCCTTTCCGAAATCGGTATAATCGTTGCCCGATACCTCAATGACGACCTCAAGAAGCCTTCTTCTGTCACCTCTTACAATGTCAACTACCGTTCCGCTAACCGGAGAGGTAAACCTTATTTCCGGCAAATTCTTATCGGTGAAGAGTACCGATCCTGCCTTAACAATGTCGGCAGGCCTGACAGCAAGTTTCGGAACAAGACCCGGAAAATCAACCGGCCTGACACCATAGCGGGTAACCGGAATCTCAGGTATCAGTATCTTGTCAGCCGAACCTTTAAGCCTGATATTCAGACCTTTCTTAATTTTTAAAATCTCTGACATATATTATCTGGTTTCTTCGCATAAAAGACGCACAAATCTATCTATTGTGAATAAGTTAACAGATGCCGTATGACAAAT
>VGGM01000429.1 GCA_016868515.1 Bacteroidota bacterium
ATGTACTTAGATTTTTATTTTTCAAATCATCATAACCCGATTATGATAAAGCGTAAAACAATTCCGTTTACCGATGCTGTTTCAATGCTCGGTTCGTACGCCCGGACCAGGATTGTTGAACAGATCAGGTCGGTAGCCTTCATTATCCTGTACCTTGTTGTATTCCAGAGGTTTGTACTTGGAGTCCCGCTTTCCGATGCCATTATGATAGCAGCCGGTATTGGCATGGTTGTATTCGGCCTTGCTTTTTTCCTCGAAGGGTTGATACTTGGACTTATGCCATTGGGCGAGAGAGTTGGAACAAAACTTCCTGCCAAAGTGGGTATTATGATAATCGCAGCTTTCGGACTTATTCTCGGTTTCGGCGCCACACTGGCCGAACCGGCAATCAGTGCCTTGCGAACAGCAGGCTCAACGGTTACGGCCTGGGACTCGCCGTTGCTGTTCATGATGCTCGAACGCAAGACAGATATACTTGTACTTTCTGTGGGTATTGGTGTCGGTATTGCAGTTGCCCTCGGGATGTTCAGATTCTATTACAACCTCTCAATCAAACCATTCATATTCATAATAATACCAACGGTACTGCTTATATCCCTCATTTTTAGTTTCGATAATAACCTTCAGAAAATAATTGGTCTGGCATGGGACTCGGGAGCAGTCACCACAGGCGCCGTTACCGTCCCCCTGGTATTGGCTCTTGGGATAGGTGTTTCAAGGGCTTCCAGCAAAGGAACAGGGTCGGCAAGCGGCTTTGGAATTATTCTGCTTGCATCGGCATTTCCGATATTGAGTGTGCTTATACTGGGAGTAATCCTCAACGCCGGAGCTCCCAGGCAGACAACCGAAGAAAAATTCTTTTCACCCGAATACAGAAAAGAAGCCCTCTTCCTGTTCGACAGTGAACAGACCCTTCTCAGGCACGCGTTCACTCATGGATCGGAAACAGGGCGACGGGCCTACTTCGGTAATGATGATGATTACCTCAACGCAATAAGATTACTTGCCACTAATCCGGAAACCAGAACCGAACTGCTTGGCAGCAAACCTCTGGCTGCATGGATTGTGCAGAAGGCATCATCCGCTGAGATGTCCCTTCTGAGGGATGTAAGGCTCGATGATCAGCCAAAAGGAATGCAGGTACCTCTGCCTTCAGTTCTCCTGCAGGAGTTTAAGGGCGGTTTACGGGCAGTAATACCACTATCACTTCTTTTGATAATAGTTCTTCTCGGATTTCTGCGTGAGAAGCTCAGGTACAAGGATGAGGTGGCCCTCGGAATTATCTTTACCCTTGTGGGGATGACACTCCTGACTGCCGGCATAAGGCTCGGGCTGGCTACCCTTGGTGGCGAAGTAGGAGGCCAGTTGCCAAGGGCCTTTGCCAGAGAGGAGAAGTTTATTGACCGGATGGTAATCCCGAATTTCGATAAAACCCTTGTTTATGATGTTATTTCAACCGAGGGTGTCAGGCAGTCATACTTCAATATGATGGACAATGACAAACTGAAGCCGGTACAATTCATTCCCGACCGCTATGATGAGTCGACAGGTAATTACGAACACATTATTACACAGGCTCCCCTCTTTGGCAAGAAGCTTTCGGCCCTCGGTATCATTCTTGTTCTGCTGTTTGCATTCGGAATGGGATACGGAGCCACAATGGCTGAACCTGCCCTGAACGCCCTGGGTATGACAGTGGAGGGTCTTACTGTGGGGAATATAAAGCGGGCCCAGATAGTTCAGGTAGTCTCGGTTGGGGTGGGCCTGGGAATTCTTCTGGGACTGGCAAGAATACTGTTCGACCTTCCTCTTATCTGGCTTATAATTCCTCCGTATCTGCTGCTAATGCCACTGACATATTTCAGCGAAGAGGAGTTTTCTGCAATTGCATGGGACAGCGGAGGTGTTACAACCGGACCAGTAACCGTGCCGCTGGTTCTTGCCATGGGATTAAGTATTGGCGGAGTACTGAATGTTGTGGACGGATTTGGGGTTCTGGCCCTTGCATCAGTATTTCCCGTAATTACAGTATTGGTGTTCGGACTGATAGCCCAGGCTAAACAGCATCGATCAATTTCTGAAACCGCTAATAATGACACAAATGAATAGTGAAGTCCAGAATA
>VGGM01000430.1 GCA_016868515.1 Bacteroidota bacterium
CCTGGCATAAAACCTCTCAAGAGCAATCCGGGCTTTCTCGTTGTAACGGAATGCACCTGCCCATCCTTTGGCGGAACCAAGAACATCGGAATTTGAGAAGCCTCCAACGAAAACTATCATCGAAATATCCTCAAGGGTCTCGCGGCCACTTACCAGATCGGTCATATGCACATCCTTCACGTCGAACCCTGCCAGCCACAGGGCATAGGCCATCTCACGGTCGCCGTTCACACCCTTTTCCCTGATAATAGCAGCCCTGACACCCGATTCTGCCCGCCTGTCGGGATCAACCCCGGAAGCTTTGTAACTCCCCCTGAAGCTACCGGTTTTATACTTCAAAGGGGTGGAACCTGAAAAGCTGTACCGCTCATGTGCAAGCTCTTCCCCGCACTGCCGCCTGTCGGCAAGGTACGAGGTGCGCAGCCATTTTCTTCGGTACTCATCAATTTCGAAAATGTAATCCTTCCCTCCGTTCCTCAGGAATATCTTACGCTCACTAACGGGGTGGCCGATAATATGATATGTAATGCCTCTTTCAAGCAGTAACTCCTCAACACCCGGTTCATCGGCAGCCTGGATAATCACTCCCGGGTTCTGACTGAGCAGAAGTCTTACAGGGTCGGCCACTCCAACCGACTCAAAGTTCAACGCAATCCCGCCGGTTGAGTTGGCAAAGCACATCTCAAGCAGTGTGGTTATCATGCCGCCCGCCGATATGTCATGGCCAGCCAATACCAGATCTTTCCCTATCAGTTCCTGTATGGCATTGAATGTCAACCCGAACTGCTCAGGGTCCTTTACGCCTGGAACCCTGTCGCCGGGTGTACCGGCAAGCTGTGAGAAAGAGCTTCCGCCCGGATAAAGCTCATCGCAGCTCATGTCAATGTATATCAGACTCTTACCCGGATCATTCACGATAACAGGTTCAACCAGCCTCCTTACATCCGATACCTCGGCTGCGGCCGATATAATAACCGTCCCGGGTGAGTAGACAGTATCACTGCCGTATTTCTGTGTCATAGAAAGACTGTCCTTGCCGGTGGGGATGTTAATTCCAAGCGCTACAGCAAAATTACTGGCAGCCTCCACGGCAGCATAAAGTCTTGCATCCTCGCCCTGGTTCTTACAGGGCCACATCCAGTTGGCAGAGAGAGATACACCCCTAAGCCCGAAGGTGAGAGGTGCCCACACAATATTTGTCAGAGCCTCGGCTATGGAAAGCTCCGGGCCTGCTGCCGGATCGACCAGACCGGCTGCCGGGGCATGTCCCAGCGATGTTGCAACACCCGATTTGCCCCTGTAATCGAGAGATATTACTCCTGGATTGTTGAGCGGATACTGCAGCTCCCCTGCACACTGCTGCCCGGCAATGCGGCCGGTAACCGACCTGTCGACCTTGTTGGTAAGCCAGTCCTTGCACGCCACCTCTTCCATTTGAAGTACCTGGGAAGTGTATTCATATATTCTCCCCTCGTCCCATGTAAGAGGTGCAAAGCCATGCGGAATTGCACTGTCGGTCATTACGGTGCGTGGCGGATTACCGAAGAATGACGCCAGATCGAGGTCAATGGGCTTCTCTCCCGTAAGAGGGTTTTCAAGTGTAAAACGATTGTCGCCGGTTATCTCGCCTATTGCATATATTGGAGCCCTTTCACGGTCGGCAATTCTTCTCAGCGTTTCGAAATCGGTTCGTGCAATCACCAGCCCCATTCTTTCCTGCGACTCATTTCCCACTATCTCTTTTGCTGATAGTGTGGGGTCGCCGACAGGTAGTTTGCTTATGTCAATCAGTCCGCCTGTTGCTTCAACCAGTTCTGAAAGGCAGTTAAGGTGGCCACCGGCTCCGTGGTCGTGAAGCGAGATAACCGGATTAATGTCCGACTCGGCCATGGCACGCAGGGCATTGTACACCCGTTTCTGCATCTCCGGATTGGCCCTCTGTACTGCGTTCAGCTCAATCGAACTGTGGAACTCACCTGTATCGACTGATGAGACTGCGCCGCCACCCATGCCTATGCGGTAGTTATCGCCGCCAAGAAGAACCACCAGGTCTCCCTTAGCCGGTACTGACTTCTCGCTGTCCTGCCTGCGGCCGAAGCCGATTCCCCCGGCCAGCATTATTA
>VGGM01000431.1 GCA_016868515.1 Bacteroidota bacterium
GATATCGCTCATAACGGTATATTAAATTAGTTTCTCTTAAAATGTGAGCGATAAAAATAGGAAAAAAAATGATACGGGTAAATATAGGGCGTAAAGGGCATATCCCTGCAGCGCAGCCGCCCGGGTGCCGGATGCCGGACGCCGGTATTAATTCCTGATCATTGTCAGTATCATCTTGAACCGCTCAACAGCCTTTACGGCGTGGGGGATGTTAGCAGGCATTATGATGCTGTTTCCTGCAGTAACCTCAAATGGTTTGCCTCCGATTATTATCTGTCCGGTACCGTCAACCACCTGGATAACCGCATCGAAGGGTGCGGTATGTTCGCTGAGTGCCTCGCCCTTATCGAATGCAAAGAGTGAAATATTGCCTGTCTCCTTCTTCAACACCGTTTTACTGACAATAGCCCCTGCGGTATAGTCGACCGAACCGGCAAAGCTGAACACCTCACCCTTTACAAACTCATTCTTCTCCATGACTAACATTTTTGATTGTTAAAAGTATAACAATATGCCGGGACGTAAGTTCAAATAAGAATTAAAAATGTGACGGGAGACAGACTAATTGTCAATCCTGTATATCCATCCGGGTGAAGATGTGGTACCCTCTTCTGTAAGGTAGTAGCCGTCGGTACCGTTGAAAATCACGGCCTCCACCTGTCCGGGGGCAGATGTAAATGGATGATATGTAATATTGCCCTCAAAGAATCTGCTTCCGGTATAGTTACTGAAGACGATAAGCCTGCGGGCGGTAAGCAGCACTACCTTTCCGTTTGCACGGTCAATATCGGCAGCTGTAACCCTAACCTCGGCCGTGGTGGTCCCAAGGTAAAACCGGCCTGCATATCTGGCTGTCTGGGTGCCGGGTGTTGCCGGCATCTTGTACATGCGGGTGTACCCCGAAAGCGGATTGCTGCGGTCCTTGGTGAAAAGAAAGAGAGAATCGCTGTACCATACCACTGCCTCCATATCGTAATGCCGAAGCGACGCCGGCGGAGGGAAGGAGGTCTGGTCGTCATATGTAAAACTTATTACCTCAGCCGTAACCGATGTTCCGCTAACCGACTCGGGATCGGGAATACGGTAAATCTTGAGATCGCGCCTGTTGTTGTCGTTATTGCCGGCATCGCAGATATAAAGCCTCTTCATATCATCGAGGGCAAAATCTTCCCAGTCGACATTAGTCGAATTTGCAACAGTAATGGTCTTAAGAAGGTTGCCGGCCAGATCGAAACAATAGATTTTATTCTCATTACCTGAATCGTTATGTGACCAGAAGCGACCTGGCAGTGATAAGGCCAGTCCGGAACTCTCATAGAGTACACCAGGAAGCCTGACTACCGGAGTAAGTATAACCGGTACAGTAAAGGTTTGTCCCGAAGGAGGCGGATCATCATCCCCTACAGGTGGACCCGCCGGTATATCCCTTACACAACCCTGCTGTAGTGTCCAGACGAACAGAGCCGCAATAAGGATGTTGACCAAAACATTAGTAACCCTGGCCATATTTGCAAATTAGAAAAGTCCGAATACCCCGTTGGGAGTTATTTCAAGGAACCTGAACCAGGTTTCACCTGCCAGAATGATCAGCACCCATGCAATTATCATCATTGTAAGCCCGAATCTGAATGAATCTGAGAGGGAATAATGGTCGGTTTCATAAAGCAAGGCGGCAGGTTTACTGTTGAACGGAAGCACATATACATGCTCAATCATGAATGCCACGGGCAGTGCGAGGCTTATAACACTGAATCCAAACCTGTTGGCCACACCAATGGCAATAGGCACGAATATCATTGTCCGCATTGTCTTCGACTGGAACAGCAGGGCGCTGAACACCATCACCCCGGTAAGCAGGACGTATAGAAGCCAGAAGTGGGTTCCCTCCCCTATTCCCAAATGGTCGAAGAATGCATTGACACTCAGTGACGGCAGGTCTGTTATGTCAAACCCCGAACCAAGTGTATAGGCACCGGCCGAGAAGAGCATAAGGTGCCATGGTATATCAACATCGTTCCATTTTACAATGCCAATCCCGGGAAGCAGTGCAACTATTGCTCCTACGAAAGCGACTGCCGTGGCGCTTATGCCGTGCAGACGGTCGGTAGCCCAGAACCC
>VGGM01000432.1 GCA_016868515.1 Bacteroidota bacterium
CGTGCTATTTCTGAAGGCTTCGATATATTGCTGGTTAAACATATTGATTCATGGAATGATATCTGGGAACACGGAGACATCGTAATAAGGGGCGATGTTGAAGCGCAACAGGGAATACGCTTCAATATTTTCCACCTCAACCAAACCTATACGGGAGAAGACCCCAGACTAAACATCGGGCCAAAAGGTTTTACCGGAGAAAAGTACGGAGGCAGTACCTATTGGGATACCGAGGCTTTTGTTTTCCCGTTTTATCTTAATACCCGTGACAGCCATGTAGCCCGTAACTTGCTTAAATACAGACATAATCACCTCGGAAAGGCAATTGAAAATGCTTCAAGGCTCGGTATCGGTAAGGGAGCTGCACTCTTTCCGATGGTAACCATGAACGGAGAGGAATGCCACAACGAATGGGAAATAACCTTTGAAGAGATACATCGGAACGGTGCAATAGCTTATGCAATATTCAATTACACACGGCATACAGGAGACCGCGATTATCTGGCCGGCCCCGGCCTGGAGGTACTGATTGCCATTTCACGATTCTGGGCGCAGCGATGTAACTGGTCAGTACACAGAAAGAAGTTTGTCATCCTGGGAGTAACAGGCCCCAATGAGTATGAGAACAACGTGAACAATAACTGGTATACAAATAAAATGGCAACCTGGACACTCAGGTATACCATTGAAAGCCTGAACTGGTTGAAATCAGAGCGCCCGGCCGATTTTAGCAGGCTGGCGTTGTCCACCTCTCTTGAATACTCCGGGGAGACAGAACTGTGGCAAAAGATTATTGACCAGATGTACTATCCCGAGTGCAGTGAACGGGGCATATTTCTTCAACAGGATGGGTTCCTTGACAAGGAACTTAAGACAGTTGACGACCTGATTCCTGCCGAAAGGCCTCTTAATCAGAACTGGTCGTGGGACAGAATTCTCAGGTCAGTTTTCATAAAACAGGCTGATGTGATTCAGGGACTCTACTTTCTGGCTGATGAGTTCGACGAAAAAACTATAAGACGCAATTTCGACTTTTACGAACCCCGCTGCGTTCATGAATCTTCACTGTCGCCCAGCATTCACTCTGTGGTGGCCGCAAGACTCAATGACATAGACAGGGCATACAAACTATATCTCCGCACTGCCCGGCTCGATCTGGATGACTACAACAAGGAGGTACGCGAAGGCCTGCATATTACTAGCATGGCAGGAACCTGGCTGGCAATAGTTGAAGGTTTCGGTGGAATGAAAATCGTCAGCGATAAACTCTGCTTTAATCCAGTAATTCCCGCATCTTGGGAAAGCTACTCATTTATTGTAAGGTTCAGAAACAATCCGGTGAAAGTTGAGGTAAACGGCAAGTATATTTCTGTAAAGAACATTGCAACCGGAGAAGTGCCGGTAGCTGTCTTCGGCAGTGAAATCGTTATTGCTCCAGGAAAAGACCATATCTTCTACAAATGAAATACCAGCTATCAATCCCATCCTTCCTGTTACTTATGTTTGTAACATACTTAACAGCTGACTGTCAGACAATCGACCGGGTAGAACCTCCTTCCTGGTTTACAGGTATGGAGGAACCGGTACTGCAGCTTATGGTTCACGGTTCAGGCATTGCATCATTCGGTGTTACAACCGGCTATCCGGGTTTGACGGTTTCAAGAATCACTAAAACCGGCAACCCCGACTACCTGTTTATTGATCTGCATATTTCAGAGAAAACCCTTCCGGGTGAGCCGGCTCTGGTCTTTTCCGATGGCAAAACACTTATCCGGTACAACTACCGCCTCGATCCTAAACCTGAAATGAAAATGAAGGGGTTCGATGCCTCGGATGTAATCTACCTTATTATGCCCGACAGGTTTGCAAATGGCAACTCCGATAATGATAATGTTGAAGGTATGAAGGAGATAGCCTCCAGGAAAAACCCGGCAGGCAGGCACGGAGGCGACCTCGCGGGAATAGCGATGAACCTTGATTACCTAAGCTCCCTCGGTGTTACGGGTATATGGCTGAACCCCTTCCTGGAAAACAACCAGCCCGCCTATTCTTACCACGGGTATTCAACTACCGACTTTTACAGGGTTGACCCGCGTTATGGCACCAATGATGAG
>VGGM01000433.1 GCA_016868515.1 Bacteroidota bacterium
TAGAAACCATCCTGCTTGCTTCCGAAGCTGAACGCGCTGAGGTAGGCAACCTGGCGCCGGTTAATGAACTGCTCCTCCCTGTCGAGTGAAATATACCGGAATCGCATGTTTTCCTTTCTTCCAATGCTGCCAGTAAGGTTTACCGGCTTCTCAACACCCTCAGCATCAATCATCCACATATCATGCATGTCATAAATCAGCACGTGCCTTTCGCCGTCGAACCATCCGCCAATCCCATGGGGTCTCGGTTCATCCGGGGTATCATGCTGTTCGTCAAAAAAGCTTACTTCATTGTTATTGGTAAGAGTTTTAACGGTTCCGCCTGCGAATGGCATTGATTTCCATGCCCTTTCCTCAATACTCCAGAAAAGCAGGTATTTACCCGTAGGGGAAATCTGTATACTGCCGGCATTCTTTTCCATGAGCAACCTTCGTTCGCCTGTCTCCACATTCACAAAGTAGTAATCGGAATAGCCCGCAGTACTCCATGAACTCTCTCTCCTGTATTTCAGGTTGGAGGAACCCAGGGCGTAATCACCATTACTGCGGTTTGTCAGCCTTACTGAAGGTAACTGCTCATCGGCCAGCTGAATCATCACATTCCTGTCAATATGGTAGACTGCCTGGAATGTGCGCCGCTGTTCACCCGCCAACTGCCTTTTCTGCATAGACTGAAGCTGGTCGTCATGCCACGACCATACATCAACGCTGAATTTTTCCTCGGGAAGCAGCGTATCGGCCTGTTCCTCAACCGGTTTAGGTGCCGTTCCGAAAAAGAGCCTGCTGTTGTCATCTGACCAGCTGAAACTGCTGTTCTCACTGAAACACCAGCCCTGCGGCATTCCCTTTGTGGTGCTCTCAACTATTTTTCTCGCCTGAGCCATCTTATCAGACAGAAACAGATCATATATTTTCACCTTGCCTGTGTCGGCCGTAAACATAAAGGCAAGCTTGTCGCCCTGGCGGTTTGAGGTAATCCTTCTCAGAGTTCCCTTGCCTTCAAACACAGCCGTGGCGCTCTCTTTTCTGGTGTCGAACATCATTACAGTGTAATTGTCAGCTTTCGCAGTATCGGTTTTAACCTGCACGAAGCTGATCGAAAGACCGTCGCGGGCAACATCATACTCAAGCACGTTACCGAACCTGAATTCCCTGGCAGTGACCGGATTCACGATCACCAGTTCTGTACCCTTCTGCTCAGGCTCCCCCGGGGCCGGTACAGCAGCCCTTTTCTCCTGTTCCTTTACCTCGCCGGAAGATGGGGCCTCCTTCTTTTCCGGAAGCTTCTTCTCAAGCAGATAAGCCATCCACTCCGAGTTCTTTCCGGGAACCGAGAATGATCTTACCCTCTCAATAACTGTTGTTGTACCTGATGGAAGCAGCCTGATCCCGAGCATATTCTTCGGCATGTTCTCCTCCTTCACCTTCTTCACCTTGGCCTGCCTGACTTCATCTGTAACCGGTCGTACGGTATAGGCAACATATTTGCTTCCGGGCGAAACCGATGCACCCGAACCTCTTGCTACCGAGTCGAGTTTCGAGGCTGTAACATCATAAATATAGAGCCAGCCATCTCCCTGCTGCGGATTGATCACATAGGTGATCCATTTTCCGTCATCGGTGATACTGCTTCCCGAAACACTCTTCCATGAGTCATAATCGGTATGGGTTAGTGATTTCTTCTGGGCCGGCAATAACGCCGTAATCATAATGAACGCTGTTGCCAGCAACAGTAGTCTTTTCATTTTTTTTTCACGATTTGGTTATGAGGTAAAACTAACCAAAAGTTGGTTCCCGCAACACATCTGATCTTATGTTGTAAATCAGTAAATATTGATTTGCTTTGCAGTTAAATTGCAACTGCGGAACCATGGTTATTACCGGACTGGAACAGATTTCCGCCAAAATACCTGCCCGCCTCGCAGGTAAGCGCGTGGGTGTACTCTGTCACGCCCCAAGCATAACAACCGGTTTCATCCACATATCACATCTTCTGGCAGCCAGCCGTGAATGCCGGCTTACAACCGTATTCGGTCCTCAGCACGGCATTTTTGGCCAGACTCAGGACAATATGATTGAATGGGAAGGTTACTTCGACGAAAAACTC
>VGGM01000434.1 GCA_016868515.1 Bacteroidota bacterium
ATCCATTGCGAGGGTTCCGGTTCCGGCAATAATGAAAGGTTGCCCCTTCGGTGCCATCCACACCTGGCGCATCATTTCGAGCGAGTGGCCGAACGACTCAATGAATGCCGGTGCCACATGGCTTGTTGTGGGGGAGCCCATGGCTCTCATTACCGACGGGTCGAACTCAACCGGACCCGGGATCATCAGCAGTTTTCTTCCTTTCATAACCTCTCGTCTATTTTTTTTATGCCTTGTTCATAAATCAGTTTCATAAGCTGTGCGGCCACATCGTCCTTTAGTGGCTGGATTGGGCTGCGCGACGGTCCGCCGTAAAGACCGAGCCGGTCCATGGCATGCTTCAGTGCCGGTACACCCCAGCGGGCTGTTACGGCTGTGTTAACAGGTATCATGCGGTGTTGCAGGCTGCGCGCCTCCTCAATATCTCCCCTGCCGAACAGGTCGGCGATAGCGATACACTCGGCCGGGGCGATGTTGGCGAGTGCCAGAATGCCGCCAACGGCTCCGGTGGAGAGTGCCGGAAGGAGGAATCCGGCCGAACCGGCCAGCACCTGGAAGCCCGGTTTTGCCTGCCTGATGATGTCACCCATCTTCGCAATATTACCGCCTGAGTCCTTCAGTCCGGCAATATTCCCGTGCGATGCAATGGTGATAATCTGCTCGGCCGTCATGTCGATTCCGGTATTGGCCGGCATGTTGTAGATAAGCACCGGAACAGGTGAGTTATCGGCCACTTCGTGATAGTAAGCCCTGAGGGCTTCGGTAGTCATCAGCCCCTTGTAGTAGCAGGGATTGAGCACCAGCACCGCATCGGCGCCGGCTGCGGCGGCCTCTTTCGCGAGCAATACTGCCTCGCGGGTCGATTCGGCGCCGGTTCCCGCAAGCATTACCTTATCGCTGCCAATGGCTTCGCGGGCTGCGTTGTAGGCACGCACCTTCTCGTCGTGGCTGAGCATTACCAGTTCACCGTTGGAACCAAGGATAAGGAACCCGGCAAGTCTGAAGCGGCTGAGCGACCTGATGTTTTCCCTGATTTTCTGCGGGAGGAGTTCCTGCCGTTCGTCAAATGAGGTTGGAAGAGGCGGAAAGATGCCTTTTAGCGATACCATGGCCGTGTTTTTATGCAAATCTAATGGTTCCGGAAAAGATAACCTAACAGCGGTGGCGCCAATACGGGGAAAATGCTCTGCAACATACTGAGTTTTTCCAGACCCTGGTTTTGTTCAATTGGAGTAAAATCATATATTTGGCTTAGCAATATGATTCAGGTACGGGAGCAGTTTTGTCGTTTAAATTTCCTGAGCCATGTTGCGGTTAAAAAATAACTGTATGAAGATAGTTGAACGGATACTCATCATGGTGGTAGTTGCCGGACTGGTGATGCAGGGGATGGAAATCGGTGCGGCCGGGGTAGTCCAGTCGGTTTCGGTGCTATGCCTTGGTACTTTATACTTCTACGGAGGTTTCATTATATTCCTAGATATACCGCTCAGGCTGATATTGAAAAAAGAATCATACGCCGGATCCTCTGTTAAAAGGGTACTGGGGTCGGTAGTGGCAGGTATTGGCATGTCGCAATTGTGCATGGGGGCCCTTTTTATTATGAGGGAGTGGCCAATGGCGGAGATGATGCTGGTTTCAGGCGGAGCTATTACAGTCACTGTGCTGGTGGTTTCGGCAGTTAAATGGTCAAAAACAGCCGATAGATTCTACTTCCGTGCGATAATCCGCACTGGTATCACAGTTACCTCAGCAGCAATAATATATGTACTTAATGCACTCATTTAGAAAGTGATAACCGTAAGGGTGGCTCCTGACGGGCAAAATGATTAAGCATGGTTCATATTGATTATTTCTGCCAGGTGTTTATCATCTTAAAGAATTTTACTACCTTTATAATATCATCGCTCGCTGGTAAATGAAAACAATAAATCTTTCACTGATCCTGCTTGTAGCAGCATTCATGAATTCCTCATACAGGAAGGAATGTGAGGAGTTGATTCTTAAGGTTGAGAGTCTGGAGAAGCTTTACGGATGTACCGATACCCGCAACAGTATGGCGATTGATCTTACCAACGATGCGGTAATAATCACTACCCAAAC
>VGGM01000435.1 GCA_016868515.1 Bacteroidota bacterium
TCAGGTGACTGTCAAAAGAGAGACCCCCGGCTCTGATATAGACCGATTGCTCCATTCTCCGATCCTCATTGCTGAAGAGCCTGAAAAGCACCGGATGCTGCAATATTGCTCCCAGCGATGCAGGTTTGCCATCTACCAGAACCCTGTCATTCACCAGTCTTATGCCGTGGCTGTAATCGACATACCAGTCGATATGCCCGCTGTACACAGGTTGTATTGGCTTTCCGTCAGGCTTGTGCCAGCCGTAGATTACAACCCTGTCTCTTTTCTCTGAGATCACAGCAGACAGGATAACATCCTTCTTAATGCCGGCCGTGAGTTGCCCTCTCTTACCTCCAGCTTCACTGAACTGCCTCTCTATCTGCTCGTTATGGTCGCGAAACTTCGGCACAAGTTCGTTCGCGTTGCCGGCAGGAATGTAGTTGAAGGGTGCCAGTTTTACCTCAGCATTCTCATAGATATGGTCGCTGATCCCGGCAGTGGGAAGCGATGCCCCGAACAGGGTAGCAAGACGTTGTGCCGTATGCGGATTCATTGGTATACGACAGAAATCAAGATCACTGCCAACAGCCAGGTAATCAGGCATAACCTGGTACTGAACATGGTGCTCTTTACCCTCAGCATCGGTAAAAACAGCATCGAGGGTAACCTGTTTCCTTAGAAAAGCGGGGATATTACCCGATGAGACAGCCATGAATATCTCCTCTTCTCTCTCTGCTGGAGGAAGTCCTTCAATCCGTGCCATAAACTCCGATCCCGACTCAGCCTGCAAATCCCTGGAGGGTATTTTCAGCCCTCCGATAGGTTGATTATCTCGTGCACATCCAGCCGTAAAGAAGATCAGAACAAACAAAATCCGTGTAATCGGCTTTACCATTTTCTTTGTGTTAATAACCCCGGTGTTGCAATAATAGTGATAAAACCCGCAGATCGTTCAGTATTATGTTAAATCTCACAATTGTGAACCGATCTTGTTTTTTTGAATATTTTTGACTCATCAAAACAATCATTCTGAAATGACAACAAATTTAAGTGATATACTCGAACGCGAACATCACTCCCGTGATGATATAATTTACATGCTCTCATCAGAGAAGGAAGAGAGGAAGCTTCTCTTCAGGAAATCAGCCGAAATCAGGGACAGGTATGTAGGAAGGAAAGTCTATTACCGCGGACTGGTTGAGTTCTCAAATATTTGCAGCAAGAATTGCTACTACTGCGGCATCAGGAAAGGCAACAAAAACCTTGAAAGGTATAATCTTTCAGATGAAGAGATAATCGCTGCGGCCCGCTTCGCCTGGGAAAACAACTATGCATCGCTGGCGCTCCAGTCGGGAGAAATTGAAGGAGATGCCTTTGCCAACAGGGTCGAGAACCTCCTCAGGAGGATCATGGAGATGACAAAGGGCCAGTTGGGAATAACAATTTCACTGGGTGAGCAGACTGAAGATGTTTACCGCAGATGGATGGAGGCAGGAGCAAGAAGGTATCTTCTGAGGATTGAGTCATCCGACCCCGAACTATACAGTAAACTGCACCCCGATGATGGTCATCATCTTTTCAACCGCAGGGTGGAGTGCCTGAAGACGCTTAAGAAGCTGGACTATCAGACCGGAACCGGAGTAATGATAGGCCTTCCATGGCAGACCATTGACAATCTGGCATCAGATATTGAGTTCATGAGGGATATGGATATCGACATGTGCGGGATGGGACCCTACATCGAGCATGCAGACACTCCGCTGATTGCCAGGAAAGACTCGCTGATGCCGCTTATGGATCGCTTCGACCTTTCCCTTAAGATGATCGCGGTTCTGCGTATAGTAATGAAAGACATCAATATTGCAGCGGCTACCGCGCTGCAGGCCATCGATCCGATGGGTCGCGAGAAAGGAATTATGGTTGGTGCAAATATAATTATGCCCAATATAACTCCCGGGAAATACCGTGACAGCTACAAGCTATACGAGAACAAGCCATGCACTGACGATTCGGCTGAGGATTGCAAGGGATGCCTCGAGGCCAGGCTTGGTGTGGCGAATGCAGACATCGGCTACGGCGAATGGGGTGACTCCCTCCACTACACCAGAAGAAAGCAGGA
>VGGM01000436.1 GCA_016868515.1 Bacteroidota bacterium
CTCAGATGTTCAATATTCTGAACCTTAACACCGTAGTGTGCCCAAACCAGCTCCTCCTCAAACTCCCGAAGCATACCCTTAAGCTTCTGGATATCAGGCGGATTTTTCTCACCGCTGTAGCTGGCATCAATCAGGTCAATATTCTTCTGAATCTGCGAAACCAGCTGTTCCTTCGACTTAATGCCGTAAATACCCACCATTGCCCTCGTCAGCCTGTGGCAGATTCCACGAACCTTTCCCGGTTCATCCTTGTCGGCTACCTTGTCGAGGTAATGGCTCACATCCTTGTCAAACTTATACATATAGCCCGATTCAAAAAAATCGGGGTATTCAAGCATCTCAATCTTCCCCTGCCCTATCAGGCTCAGCATCTCAGCCAGAAACCTTCTCAGCAGCTTGTTGGTAACGGCTGTAAAACCCGACGTCAGAACGGCAAAATGAAACCTGTTCGAGGCCACCCTCAGCTGGGGTATTATGCATGGGAATATTCCCAGCATAATATCATCGTGGTGAGGTCCGGTATGGAGGAACACCTGGTCGCTCTCACGGGCTACGCCCATATCAATCTTGCGCGAGGTAGAGGAAATAACCTCCTTTACGGTATCGAGACTCAGGTTTGGAATAAGCGAGCAGTACCTGTCATTTCTCAAATCATCAACCGTAAGCCTGTGGGCATATTTATTAATGCGCGGACAAAGATCGAAAATTGCCCTCTCTGTCTTCTCGGGTGTCCACTCACCCTCAAGATAGTATTTCTCAATTGAGTCGTGAAGCTGAACGGCCGCACCCTCGGTAAGGTAGAAACGTGCATTCTTCTGACGCTGCAGCACCGTAGCCGGATAGAGGTTATCGGGTTCATTCTCCAGCGCATTCTTAACGACTCCGGCTTTGGCATCGCCTGCTGCAAATATTACCGATACGCCATCAGGATTCCAGGTTATGGTTCCCAGCCCTATTGTTATTACAAGCCGGCTGCGCGATATCTCTATTCCGCCAAGATCGCCAGCCGAAGCAGCCTGTGTCTCGAAATTGGTAGGTGTAAGCCTTGTAACCGAATTATGGTCTGTGCCCCTGGTGTTGAAGGCAATGTGTCCGTCAGGACCGATACCACCGAGGAAGAAACCGATGCCCCCCAGTTCCCTGATACGGTTTTCAAACCTGGTACACCAGTTGTCAATGCTGAAGACAGCTGTCTGCTGCAGTTTCTCCACCTGGTTTGCGGCCTCCCTGCTGCGCAGGGTGAGGTCGATAAGACTTTCGGGAAATACCTCTGAATAGTGTTTGCCACCCGGCAGTGGTATCTCATCGCAGTTCATAAGAAGGGCCCTCGAGGGGTCGAGTCCGAAACCCTTCAGGTAGTAATTCACCACGTAATCGAAAAAGCTGTTGTGTTGTTTAGGGTTAATGGGATAGAACTCATCAATCTGAACGAAGTGCAGGCCGGCAAGAGAGGGTTTCTTACCCGGTGTAAAGCCGTTTTCATGCATCACTTTCTGCATTTCGGGCTTATTCCACCCGTTAAGAAGCCTCTGAGTCCACTTTATGAAGTACTCAGGTGTCTTTCCGGTGGGAAGGCTGATGACACCCTCGGGGTTCTCGCGCACCCACTCAAGAAACCGCAGCGATGTAAGCAGCCCGAGCGACGGGAAATTCTGAACAACAATATAGGGCATCCTGGTTGAGTACCCGCTCCTGCCCGACCGGCTGAAGAAAGACCTTTCAACATCGGTAAACAGAGGATTTTCCATAGTATTTAATATTATTGATTATCAAATCAGTGCGTCATAAAGTATCTCCAGAGGGTGGAACGCCTTCCTCCCGGTACCGTCGGCAATCTGGTGACGGCATGAGGTTCCCGGAGCCGCAACAACAACTTCAGCCGGGGTATTTCTTACCTCAGGAAACAGCACCAGCTCACCTATCTGCATACTCATCTCATAGTGTTCCTTTTCATAGCCGAAGGCACCTGCCATTCCGCAACAGCCCGACGGAATTTCGCTCGCGCGGTAATTCACCGGCAGTGACAACATCCTCAGTGTCTCGCGGGTTGATGCGATAGCCTTCTGCTGGCAGTGGCCGTGAAGCCTCACTGTTAATTCA
>VGGM01000437.1 GCA_016868515.1 Bacteroidota bacterium
CATGGCTGCCCCCGATTTTCATCGGGGGCTTTTTTTTCAGGTGTGTTGTAGAATAGGTATTTTCTTTCGTTTTACAATCTCAATTTAAATATATTAGTGCCAACAAAATCTTATCATCATGAGGGAATATCTTTTATCGTTAATAGGGCTTCTGTTAATCTGCGGTTGCGGTGACAAGGAGCAGCAGTTGCTGAAAAAAGCAGACAGGATCCATTCTTCAGTTCTTACAGTTGATACCCACTGCGATACTCCCATGAGGATAGGACGGGGCACTTTTGATATAGGCAAAAAGAATGAAGATGGGAGTGTTGATTTCCCAAGAATGATTGAGGGAGGCCTAAACGCCGAGTTTTTTGCCGTATATCTGGGTCAGGGCCCAAGAACAGATGAGGGAAATGAGAGAGCTTACCGGCGGGCACTTGAGATTTTTAACCTTGTTCACACCGATTTTGCAAGGTATCCGGAGATGGCAGAGATAGCATTATCGCCCGATGATGCATACAGGCTCAGGAAGGAGGGAAAGATAGCAGCCTTTATTGGCCTTGAGAATGGTTATCCGATTGGTAATGACATCAGCAGGGTGGAGGAGTTCTACAACCTGGGCATGCGTTATATAACACTTTGTCATTCAAGCAATAATGATATCTGCGATTCATCAACCGACAGAAATGGTCCGGAGCATGGAGGCGTATCGGAGTTTGGTGAGAAGGTGATATCAGAGATGAACCGGCTTGGCATAATGGTTGATGTTTCACACATATCAGACGAGTCGTTCTATGATGTTATCAGGTTAAGCAAGGCACCTGTGATTGCATCGCATTCGTCCTGCAGGGCATTGTGTGAAAGTCCGCGTAACCTTTCTGACGAAATGCTGCTTGAGCTAAGGGATAATGGAGGAGTTATACAGATATGTATACTCAGCAGTTACCTGATACCTACTGCTCCGAATCCCGAATTAGACGCCAGGGTGGCCGAGATTAGGTCGCGTTATGCGGCTATGGGAGAGCTGAATGATGAGCAGAGGAGAGCTATGAGCGGGGAAGTATCGGCAGCCAGGAGACAACTTCAGAAGATTGCCACAGTTAAGGATGCAGTTGATCATATCGATCATGTGGTTCAGGTTATCGGGATTGATCATGTTGGCATTGGGACTGATTTTGATGGAGGAGGGGGCATTGACGGCTGCCGCACCGTAGCCGAAGTGAAGAATATTACGATAGAACTGGTCAGGCGTGGTTACACGAGAACTGAGATAGAAAAGATATGGGGAGGCAACTTCATGAGGGTATTCAGGGAAGTAGAGAGGCTTGCCCAGCCAGGTGTGTGAGTATATGTAAGCCCGGTTATTTCACTCTTGAGAAGGAGAGAGCCCTTAGTATAAACCCCGGAAGAGACTTTCCGGGGTCTCTTTTTCTGAGGTTTATATACCATCCCAGTTTTTTCAGGATAGGTACCTTATGGGTTTCAACGAATTCGATGAGGGTCCCGTCGGGGTCTTCAATATAGGCAAAGTGTCCTGCAGCTTCTCCCATATCGAAACTGTTGCCGTTGTGACTTACGCTGCTGTCGACGGTAAAACCGAATCCCTTTGAGTTGCATGCCTTCTTCAGGTTCTCCATACCGCTGATATCGTAACAAAGGTGAATAAACCCCTTATCGCCCCAGTATCTGCCCTCGAATATTTTTGATGGTGTACGGCCATTAACTGATATCAGTTCAATTTCGCTGTCGCCGAAAACCCTGCTGAATGCCCCTTTGAAGGGTTTCGACCTGCGAAGAAGGATGCGGCGGAACTCCATCATTCCGCCGGGCAGGCATCTGAAGTCATCGAAGCTGTTTCTGACGTCATAAACTACCATATCGTACCCCAGTATTCCTGAGTACAAGTCCATTGAGCGGTCGATATCGGTAACACCTATGATTACACCATTGGTTCCCCCGGTATTCTTTTTTTCATTCATGAACCAGTCGCCGGCCTCGGTAATCTGGAATATGTTACCGTACGGGTCCTTCACGTATGAAACAAACCTGCCTGAAGGGTCGGTTGCCGGTTCGCAGAGTATTTCAACACCATTTTGCTGCAGGTTGGCAG
>VGGM01000438.1 GCA_016868515.1 Bacteroidota bacterium
GATCGGAAACCATGATAAAAATGCTTATGGACTCATATAATCCCGATGTCGAAACCATGGAAGGAGCAAGTTTTTTCTATATTTGTGCCCTTGAAAAGATTCCTTTCATGGCCGTTAGGGCGGTATCGAACATGATTGAAGAGAGAGACCGCAGCAACTGGGATATACCGCTGGCCCTAAGGAGTCTGAGCGAAAGAACACGGGAGATTCTGACTTTATTGTTTACAATGGAATGAGACTTACGCTTGGATTTTCACCTTGTCCGAACGATACTTTTATCTTCGATGCAATGGTGCATGGCCGTATCGACACCGAAGGACTGGAATTCGAATACCGGCTTGCCGGTGTCGATGAACTAAACAGGCTGGCCATTAAATCCGAACCCGATATTGTTAAGATCAGTTACCATGCTTATGCTTATGCCGCTCACAACTATCTTATTCTCGACTCAGGCAGTGCCCTCGGTTACCGAAGCGGCCCGCTGCTTATTGGCAAACGCCACCTGAGCCACGATGAGATTTCAAAAGCATCGGTAGCAATACCCGGAGAATATACTACGGCTAACCTCCTGTTCAGCATCGCCTGGCCGGAAGCAAGAAACAAGAAGGTATACCTCTTCTCAGATATAGAACGTGCCCTGCTGGATGAAGAGATCGACGCCGGGCTCATAATCCACGAAACCCGTTTCACCTATGCCAGAAAGGGGCTTGTCAGCCTGGCCGACATGGGTGATTACTGGGGAAGGCTTACAGGGCTCCCGGTGCCGCTTGGTGCCATAGTTATCCGGCGTAGCATCGACGGAGAGATTGCACAAAAGGTTAACCGCGTGCTTCGCAGAAGCATCGGTTATGCATACTCTGATTCACTGGCTTCATACCAGTTCGTCTCGAGCAACGCCCGTGAGATGGACAGTGACGTTATGAACAGCCACATTCGCCTCTATGTGAATGAATTCACAATGAGCCTTGGCGAAGAGGGAAGAGCCGCCGTATCGAAACTATTCGCTGTTGCAACTGAAAGGGGGGTCATTCCACCCATGCCTGAAGTGATATTTCTGCCTGACCGATAAGCATAACATAATACCATTTAAATGGATTTTGAGGGGATCGTAAGGAAGACACGGAGCTACAGAAGGTTTGACGAGTCAGACCGGATTGGAAGGGATAAACTGGTGAAGCTTGTTGATATGGCAAGGCTTTCAGCCTCGGCGACAAACCGCCAGCCACTGAAATACCTTGTTTATGATTCGGAAAAGGAGTGTGAGGAAATCTTCCCCGCAACAGCCTGGGCCGGCTTCCTGAAGGAATGGCCCGGTCCGGTTCCCGGGGAAAGACCCACCGGATATATTATTATTCTGAGCGATACAGAAATTAAGGATCATTTCGGTGTTGACCACGGCATTGCAGCCCAGACAATTATGCTCGGAGCCACAACAATGGGTTATGGCGGATGTATGATAGGCTCAATCAGAAAAGATATTCTGAGGGCCCGGCTTCAGATACCTGAAAGGTATGAGATACTCCTGGTTCTGGCACTCGGGCGACCGGTTGAAAAGGTGGTGATAGACGAAATACAATACGACGATTACAAATACTGGCGCGAAGCCGACGGTACACACCATGTTCCGAAACGTACTTTGGGCGAGGTATTGCTCAACCTTTATAAAAAATCGCCTTGATGATGTGGCTAGCCATCTTCGGGTTTTCCTTCAGTCGTCGGGTTGAATAACCGAACCACTCCTTTCCGAACGGAACGTAAACCCTCATCACATGCCCGGCATCAACAATGCTCTGCCTTAAGGCCGGAGTAACACCGTAAAGCATCTGGAACTCATACATGTTTTTGGGAACGTTGTACTTCTTAATCAGCCCGTATGAGCCATCAATCAGGTACTTGTCATGGGTTGCAATACCCGCGTATATCCTGTTCCTGAACATTAATTCCAGATCCTGCAGGAAGTGGGTGTTTATCTCCTCGTATTTCCTGAAGGCTATCGATTCAGGTTCCACGTAAATACCTTTGCAAAGACGATAGCTCAGAGGTATTTCGGGTGTGTTCAGGTCAAGCATAAGTTCAATATCC
>VGGM01000439.1 GCA_016868515.1 Bacteroidota bacterium
GATCAGGTGCCGAGGTGGGTGTGAAGCCGGCTAATGAATACGCTTTTGTTGTTTTTGTATCGCCCGTAGGACCTTATTTCAAGGGAGGGGTGAAACCCGTTAACATGCTTATCTGCCGCGAGTACGACAGGGCTGCGCCACTCGGTACGGGAAATATAAAAGTTGGTGGAAACTACGCTGCGAGTCTGAGGGCAATTATCAAGGCCCGCGATGAGGGTTATGCCAATGCACTATTTCTTGATGCCCGCGACAAGAAGTTTATTGATGAATGTGGCCCGGCTAACTTTTTCGGCATTAAGGGAAATGTTTATGTCACACCCAGGTCGGAAAGCATATTGCCTTCCATTACGAACATGAGTCTTATGACAATAGCCTCGGATCTCGGCCTTAAGGTTGAGCGAAGGCCCGTTCCGGTAGAGGAGCTTGCCGAATTCGATGAGACAGGAGCCTGTGGTACGGCAGCGGTGATAAGTCCGATATGCAGAATAGACGATCCCGGTTCCGGCAAGTCATACCAGTATTGCCGTGATGGAAATCCCGGGCCGTGGACCATGAAGCTTTACGAGACACTTACCGGAATTCAGTACGGCGACATTGAGGATAGATACGGTTGGATTACCTTTGTTGACTGAAACTTACTATTTTTGGCTTCAAAATCGGCAGGGTGGTGAGCAGGAGCAGTACGGGCATATCGAAGAGCAGACTAAGGAGTTCATACCTGACACTCATCGTAAGCGTGTCTCTTGTATTGTTTCTTTTAAGTATTCTGGGGCTTGTCATAATCAATGCCAGGGAGTTGTCAGACTATTTCAGGGAGAGCCTCTCATTTTCTGTTATGCTTGATGAAGAGATTAAGGAGGCTGACATCCGTCTGCTGAAGAAGGATCTGGATGCAAAGGAGTTTGTTAAGTCGACCGAGTATATATCGAAGGATGATGCAGCCAGAAAACTCAAGGAGGAGCTTGGCGAGGACTTTCTCAGCTTTCTCGGATACAATCCGCTGTCGCCCACCATTGATGTATACCTTCATGCGGGTTATACAAATCCTGACAGCATTGCCGTTATTGAGAAGTATCTGCTTGAATTTCCGGCAGTAAGTGAGGTGTATTATCAGGAGTCGGTTCTGCACCTTATCAATGAGAATTTCAGAAAGATCGGGATATTTCTGACCGTGCTGAGCGCATTCCTTTTTCTGATATCGCTGACAATCATCAACAATACCGTGCGGTTGTCAGTTTATTCCAAACGGTTTATTATCAGAACCATGCAGCTTGTTGGAGCCACCAGGGCATTTGTCAGGAGACCCTTTTTGTTAAAGAGTGCTTTTCACGGGCTTCTGGCGGCACTGCTTTCACTGCTTCTGCTGGTAGCGATGCTCTATCTTATTGAGCGTGAGTTTTTCAGGCTTTTTACCTTTGATAACATGAACCTGCTCTTCCTTCTGATGGGGTTCATAGTTGTGACAGGGGTGTTTATAAATGTGATTTCGACATGGTTCGCAGTGAACCGGTACCTTAGTATACCAGAAGACAAACTTTATATCTGAACAGATGGGGGTTAAGAAGGAGAAAGAAGAGAAGGGGCAGTTTGCTCTCGGGCCTGAGAACTACAGGCTGATGGCAGTTGGATTTGCAATTATAGTATTGGGATTCTTGCTTATGACAGGCGGAAAAGCAGAGAGTCCGGATGTTTTTAATGAGGATATTTTCAGTTTCAGGAGAATAACTCTTGCACCTATGGTTGTGCTGGCGGGTTTCGTGTTTGAGATTTATGCCATAATGAAGAAACCCAGGGGTTAGATCCATTTCCATATTGAGCCATGAGTTGGTTTGAAGCGCTGATACTTGGTCTGGTTCAGGGCCTTACCGAGTTTTTGCCGGTAAGCAGTTCGGGGCACCTTGAGATAGGGAAGGCCCTGTTCGGGGTTGACTTTGAAACGGGTTTTACATTCACTCTGGCGGTTCACGGGGCTACTGTGCTGAGCACTATTGTAGTTTTAAGGCATGAGTTGCTGAAACTGGCCCGGGGTGTAATGGAGTTTAAGTACAATGACGAGACCCGTTA
>VGGM01000440.1 GCA_016868515.1 Bacteroidota bacterium
ACCGTTCAGGGAGGGGGCCAACAATCCGATACTGAGCACCAACGCCGACAAATCGGTACACGGTCCGGGTCACCATTCGGTTCTGAAGAACGGCGATGACTACTACATTGCGTACCATCGCCACGACTACCCGATGACCCGCGGCGGCATGGCGCGCCAGACGGCCATTGACAGCCTTATATTTGAGAACGACACCACCATTAGGAAGGTAATTCCTTCGCACCGGGGCATTGATTTTTTCACGGAACCCGTGGTTCCCGAAAACATTGCCTTTAGGGCGCAGGTTACGGCTTCGTCGCACTACGACCTGCGGAGTGCGGGGCACGACTACGCATACCTTCCCTCCTACGCCACCGACGACAATAACGCCACGATGTGGAAGGCGGCGGACAACACTTTTCCGCAGAGCCTGACCGTCGACCTCGGTTCGGTGAAAAAGGTGAGGCGGGTGATGACGCAGTTTGAGTTTGCGAGTTACTATTACCGGTATACAATTGAGTATTCGAAGAACGGGAAGAAGTGGAAGGTGTATGCCGACAGGTCTGATAACCGTACTTCGGGGAGCCCGATGATTGACGACAACGACGTTTCGGCCCGGTACCTGCGGCTGACCGTTCTTACCGCCGAGAAGACCGGGGTGCTGGCTGCGGTATGGAACATGAAGGTTTACAGCGGCCTGTTTGAGATACCCCTGAACCTTGTCAACAAGGCTTCACAGGAGGGTCCGGGGGCAGTGAGCAAGAGGGAGCTGCTGTTCGGATTTGACCTTGCCAATGTTGCCGTGGGCGACGAACTAAGCGCATTGCCAAATATCGGGTCGCTGGGAGGTTCGTTCAAAAAGAACGGCGAGGTAAGTGTTGCACGCGACCCGGAAGGTATTAAGGCAGTTGACTTTGTAAAGGGGTCGCTGACCCTCGATGGTGTGAAGGTGCCGAAGGTGCTGGAGTGGAACGGGTCGTTCACCGTGGCCACCTGGGTGAAGAACAGGAAGGTTGAGAGAGAGGGCGGCTGCCTGGTGTCGTGGTGCGACCGCCGCGACCTCAGGCTTGCCAACTCGTACAATGCGCTGTTCTATAACAGCGGCAACTATGGCGCCATGGCGCACCTCGACGGCCATTTCGATATGAGGTACCGCAAGGTTCCGCCCGAAAACCAGTGGCACCATATTGTTGTGACCTTCGACGGTGTTGTGGAGAAGGTTTACGTTAACGGGGTGATGGACAATTCGCAGATAATGCTGCTTTCGTCGGCCATTGAGAGGGCGAGGATAATAATAGGCGCATCGGATACCGGTGAGAACTTCAACGGATGGATGGCTTCGGCGCGGATGTATGACTATGCCCTGAGTGACAGGGAGATAAACGACCTGATAAAGGAGACAAAACCCATAAAGTAAGAAATCAGATATTCAGGAAAATGTTTATCTTGGTATTGTGAACTGATTAACAGTGGCGTGCAGCGGGAGCTGCAGCCACGGCATCAGTCTGAATGCAATACATGATAGCCATGGACCGCAGAAATTTTATTGATGAACACGAGGTTCTCTTCTCTCACATCAGGGAAGAGAAGATCAGGCATTATGAGAGTGCAAAGCGAATAAGGAAAGGCGGGCTCCTGGCCGCAAACGTGCTGGTGAGTTTATTTTGCCTGTCGAGGTTTATACCCTTTGAGCAGTACTCTTTTTTGAACTCTGAGACCGGGTTGCACGACAGGCTTTCGGGGACGCGGGTGGTGAGGACAGACCTTGTGAGGTAGCAGCAGGGCGATACTAAATTTACTAATTTTGGGTGGTAATTACGGAAGGCCATGAAGGATATGAAGACCACCAATACGCTGCTTATGATGCTGGTGATACCGCTGCTGGTGTACCTGCTGAAGACACTCTCGTTCATTTTTGTACCGCTGGTGTTTGCGATGTTTATCACGCTGCTGTTTCTGCCGGTGATGCGGTGGTTCCACAAGAATCGTGTTCCGAAGGTTGTGAGTGTCATTTTCATTATCCTGATTTTCGTGGGGATATTGAAGGCCGGCGGAGAGATGATTCAGCTGGCA
>VGGM01000441.1 GCA_016868515.1 Bacteroidota bacterium
CAATTATATTTGCCGATTGTACCAAGTGTATTTAAATGGAAGGCAAAAATTTCAAGTAAGATACTAATATTTAAAAAGGAGGTTTTATGGCCAGAAAGAATGTAATAATCATTGGTGCCGCGGGCAGGGATTTTCACAACTTCAACACCTACTATCGTGACAATGAGAATTATAATGTTGTCGCATTTACTGCTGCACAGATTCCCGATATTGACGGCAGGAAATATCCTGCTGAACTAGCGGGTAAGCTATACCCGTCAGGCATTCCCATTTATGCTGAACAGGATCTTCCGGAACTAATCAGGAAGTTTAAGGTTCATGACTCTGTTTTTTCATACAGTGATGTTACCTATCAGAAGGTTATGTCGGTAAGTGCAATTGTGAATTCAGCCGGAGCGAATTTCGTTCTTCTGGGACCGGGAGAAACCATGCTCAGGAGCACAAAGCCGGTTATTGCAGTAGGCGCCATCCGTACCGGATGCGGAAAAAGCCAGACCTCGAGGAGAGTAATTGAGCTGCTGATGGAAAAAGGGTTGAAGGTAGTTGCAGTACGACATCCGATGCCCTATGGTGATCTGAATGCCCAGAAGGTACAGCGCTTTGCAAGTGTGGAAGACCTGGCCAGGCACAAGTGTACCGTTGAAGAGATGGAGGAATATGAACCCCATGTTGTAAGGGGCAATGTAATTTATGCAGGGGTAGATTATGAAGCAATTCTCAGAAAGGCAGAGAAGGATCCCGATGGCTGTGATGTAATACTTTGGGATGGAGGCAACAATGATTTCCCCTTCTTCAGGCCCGATCTTATGATCACTGTTACCGATCCGCACAGGGCAGGCCATGAACTGTCATATTATCCTGGAGAGGTTACCCTGAGGCTTGCCGATGTGGTGGTGATAAACAAGATGGACAGTGCAGCTCCGGAAGCTATTCAGATTGTCAGGGAGAGTATTGAGAAGGTAGCCCCTTATGCCATTGTAATTGACGGGGCCTCGCCAATAAAGGTTGATGACCGGTCAATCATCAAGGGCAAAAGAATTCTCGTGGTTGAGGATGGTCCGACCCTTACGCATGGTGAAATGAAGATTGGAGCAGGCGTTGTGGCTGCCCGCAAGTTCGGTGCTTCTGAACTGGTTGATCCGAGGCCATACCTTGCAGGCCGCCTTAAAGAGACTTTCGATGCCTATCCCGGTATTGGGACTCTTCTCCCGGCAATGGGCTATGGTGAACAACAGTTGAAGGACCTTGAGACAACCATAAACAACACTGACTGCGATGCAGTAATAATTGGTACTCCGATTGATCTTAACAGGATAATTAAGATCAAAAAGCCCAATACCAGAGTTTACTATGATCTTCAGGAGATAGGCTCACCTAATCTGGGAGAGGTTCTGAATGAATTTGTTCTGAAACACAAGCTGGTATAATGATTGTAAGAAAAAGCAAGGCGGCCTGGATACCAATCCACGCCGCCTTGTCATTTTAACAGACCCCATCAGGGTTTCCCCAGAAGTGTGAACATTTTCTTTTTGTATGCCTCAACCCCCGGCTGGTCGAACGGATTGACTCCAAGCATATAGCCACTTACTCCACATGCAATCTCGAGCATGTAAAGGAGTTGCCCCAGATAATACCCGTTCAGTGCAGGAAGCGATATCTCTATATTTGGCACCCCTCCCTCGGCGTGGGCCTGCCTGGTTCCCTCCTCTGCAGCAGTGTTTATGAATGAGAGTGATTTGCCAGCCAGGAAGTTAAGATTATCCTCGTTATCATCAGTGAGAGGCACCTTAACCTCTCTTTGGCCCGACTCAACCGAGAGAACTGTTTCAAAAAGTTTCCTCTCACCATCCTGTATATACTGGCCCATTGAGTGCAGATCGGTTGTGTTATCAACGGCGGCAGGAAAAATACCCCTACCATCTTTTCCTTCGCTTTCCCCGAATAGTTGTTTCCACCATTCTGCAATGCAGTGCAGTTTTGGTGTATAGTTAACCAGTATTTCGGTATTTCTGCCTGATGTATAAAGAAGG
>VGGM01000442.1 GCA_016868515.1 Bacteroidota bacterium
CGGAAACCTGCCGATATGATCGGTAATCCTTTCATACTCCTTACCGTTGCATTTAAGGGTTTTCTGCTTCTGTCTTACGAAGGAACAGCTGATAGTATCATCGCCTGCATCATGACTGAATATTCCACTCACAATGAAGAAGTCATCACCATGCCTGATACTCTGGAGTTCACTCTGGCTGAAGAAACTCTTTGCTAGTGAGAGGTAGTGTACAGCATCGAGAATATTTGTTTTACCCACCCCGTTATTTCCTACAAAACAGTTTATTGCAGTTGAGAATTCAAGTTCACAGGTTTCATAATTTTTGAAATTGCTGAGCTGCAGACGTTGTAGGTACATAACTTCAGAAGTGAATTAGAAAAGTGACAGACAAAGATAGAAAAAGTAACTCATAATGACCGGTCTTTATTATGTGTCTGGTATATAGAGCATTATTCATTCCTCACCGATATTTCTAATTTTTAAGATGTTGTTTCAAAATAAGATGAAATAAACTACTTTTGCGGAGTCAAAAAAAATAACCCAGAAAAGAATTTTACCATGACAAAGAAGAAGAAGGTATCATCACCTCAGGCGCTTCAGAATGTAGAAGAGACTCTAACACGAACCGAGCAATACCTTGAAGATAACTACAAAACACTTTTAACATGGCTTGCCGTTATCATCGGCATTGTAGGACTGATTTGGCTTGGCAGGATACTTCTCAACAAAAGGAGCCTGGAGGCAAGCACACAGATGTTTCAGGCAGAGAGGTATTTCGAACAGGATTCGATGTTACTGGCGCTTAATGGCGACGGCAACTATCCGGGTTTCATTGATATAGCCTCAACATATAAAAATACCAGGGCAGGAAATCTTGCCCGTTACTATGCCGGGATTGCCTTCCTTAAGAGTGGTGAATTTGAAAATGCAATTGAATACCTTGGGAAATTCAGGAACAGGGATAAAGTTCTTGCAGCTACTGCTACTGCGGCAACCGGTGATGCCTGGGTTGAGCTTGGCGATCTGTCGGAAGGTGTAACCTTTTATATGAAAGCGGCCGGTATTTCAGATGGGAACTCATTCCTCGAGCCTGTGTTCCTGATGAAAGCCGCACAGGTGTATGAGTCCCTTCAGGAATACGCCAAAGCTGCTGAGACATACGAAAGAATATTCAGTGATTACCCAACCACATCTGAAGGTCAGACAGCGGAGAAACTTCTTGCCAGGGTAAGGCTTCTTGCAAAATAAATGTGAGCCGGGCAGTGTGGAGATAAATCAGAATTACCCCGAATATGGCAACCAGAGATTTATCATCGTACAACCCTGCCGAAATACCTTCGGCCGAAGGCTTCAGGTTCGGAATTGTGGTATCAGACTGGAACCATGAGGTAACCCACTCGTTGCTGAAGGGAGCCGTATCGACCCTGAAAAAGCACGGAGTTAGTGAAAGTGAAATAGTTGTAAGGCATGTACCCGGTAGTTTTGAACTTACCCTTGGTGCCCAGTGGCTTGCAGAGTACGATGATCTTGACGGGGTGATATGCCTGGGATGCGTAATCCAGGGAGAGACACCCCACTTCACCTACATATGCCAGGGAGTAACACAGGGAATAACAACCCTGAACATGGAATACAATATCCCATTCATCTTTGGAGTGCTGACAACTGACACTCACCAGCAGGCCCTCGACCGTGCCGGCGGCAGGCATGGAAACAAGGGAGACGAAGCTGCCATCACAGCAATAAAAATGGCAGCACTTCAAAAGGAACTCGAGAATCAGTGATTAAAGGCTGTGAACGTAGGCTGCCGGGGAATCAAGCACCTGAATCCTGTCGGTTGTTTCATCCCTGATAGTACTGGTTTCCAGCAGTTCATCAACAACATTATCAATTATATCAGCAGGGACACTTATTGCGCTTCTGATCATCACCCTGGCGAAGTCTTCTGAATCCTCTTCAACCAGGGGAGTAACCCTCGATGTTATTGCACCCATAGCACCTACTCTGAGACAGGCTTCCCTGAGCTTATCTATTCTGTCTTCATCGGA
>VGGM01000443.1 GCA_016868515.1 Bacteroidota bacterium
CACACCCGCCGGGGCCAGGTTTTTCTGAGCCCCTCCGTAAATGAGCGCATATTTCGAAACATCCATCGGCCGGCTGAAGATATCCGACGACATATCTGCTATAAGCGGCACCTTCACATCCATATCCTTCTTTATCTCGGTTCCGAATATGGTGTTATTGGTTGTAATGTGGAAGTACTCAGCATCGGCAGGTATGGAGTATTTCTTTGGTATATAATTAAAGTTTTTGTCCTTCGACGATGCCACTTCAACGGCTTCACCAAAAAAAGCTGCCTCCTTGAGGGCTTTGCTGGCCCATTCACCCGTGTTGAGATAGGCCGATTTCTTCTCCATAAGGTTCATCGGCACCATGCAAAACTGAAGGCTGGCACCACCTCCCAGAAATATGACCTGGTATCCGGCAGGTATTTCGAGCAGTTCCCTGAACAGTGCTATGGCATCATTCATCACGGCAATAAACTCCTTGCTGCGGTGCGATATCTCCATAATCGAAAGCCCTGTCCCGGCAAAATCCTTAACTCCTTCCACCACCTTGTCAATTGTGTACTGTGGCAGAATTGAAGGTCCGGCATAAAAATTATGTTTCTTCATATTCAATAGATTTTATTGGTTAGATTATTTTGATTGTTATGATTACAAATTTAGGTTTTTTTATCAAGTTTAACCAGCTCATTTCCCACCAGAACCGGCACCACACTGGTATAATCAATCGTCAGGCAGAAATCGATGCAGTCATCCAGCCCTTTCTCCCTAAGCCTCTTCCTGTGGGCAGCCTTCTCAATATAAGCCCTGGGGTTTTTTTCGGCAAAATTCCAGATATCAATTGCTGCGTGAGCCGAATCGCAGTTGGTGTGGAACCCACCGGTTCCCAGCAAACGTTTTGCAATATAGCCGGCACAGAGGGTATCCTCAAGGTTGAACCTTCCTTTCCAACCCGCACAAAGCAATAAGGCATTTCGATCCTGCCCTGCGAGGTAGTCAACCACAGCCCCGGCATTGAGAAATGAACCAATTATTGTCTTGTGGTACCTCGAGGCCTGATGTATAGTACTTGTGCCATTCGTGGTTGTATAAACAACCGACCTGCCCTCAATATTCTCCCTGGCAAAATTATATGGTGAGTTTCCAAAATCGGCAAAATCGAGCTTGAGCCCGTCCCGCTCGCCGGCAACCAGAAAACCAAGCTCCTTGTAGCTCATCGCCTCCTCAGTCGTTGCCACCGGCAGTAACGACTTCACCCCGTTCGAAAAGGCTGTACAGATTGATGATGTAGCCCTGAAGATGTCAATTACAACCACTGTAGAATCCAACCCCGTATACCCTTCAAGTAACGAGGGAGTGAAGCATACTTCTACGTTTCTTGCGTTACGCATATTCATTGAACCCCTGGTATAGGTCAGAAATCTACTGTTTGTAGAAAGGAGTATTTACAATTGTGGCTCTGAGATCCTTGTTCCTGATCCTGATAAATATTTCAGTGTCAGGCTTCCAGTATCCCCTTGACAGATATGCCATACCAATTCCGTTCTTTAACATTGGTGACATGGTGCCCGAAGTAACCTCTCCGATCCTGGTTCCCGAAGAATCGAAAACCTCATAATGCTGTCTGGGGATACCCCTGTCAACCATCACAAATCCTTTGAGTCTGCGGCTAACCCCTTCCTCCTTCTGCCTGTTGTATAGTTCCTTGTCAATAAGATCCTTATTCTCCGAAAGTTTTGTTATCCAGGCAAGACCAGCCTCTATTGGTGAGGTTGTGTCGTCAATATCGTTTCCGTAAAGGCAGTAACCCATCTCAAGCCTCAGGGTATCCCTTGCACCCAGCCCTATTGGTTTAATTCCATACTCTTCGCCGGCCTCAAAAACCTTCTTCCATAACTCTTCGGCATATCTGTTTTCGACGTAAATCTCACAACCCCCGGAACCCGTATAGCCTGTTGTTGAAAATATCACATTCCCTATGCCTGCAAAGGTAGTTACCTTGAATGTGTAGTATTCCATGTCGGTTACACTCGCCGCTGTGAGT
>VGGM01000444.1 GCA_016868515.1 Bacteroidota bacterium
GCAAAGGCAAGGTTGCGAAATGCTGCCCCCGGGATACATCCTGAATCGGTGTATAAAAGTGTATCTCCGATAAGAGGAACGGCAGACATATTAATTTGAACCGACACGCCCGAAGCCCTGGCCATTTTCAGTGCGTGTCCTCCCAGTCCGAAGCCGGTTATATCGGTTGCTGCCTTTACTCCGGCCGATGCCATTACAGCCGCCGCCTTGTTATTGAGCCTCTTCATCATTTCAAGAGCCTGTTTCAGATCGCCAGGCGATGCCAGTCCAAGCCTGGAGGCAGCAAGCACGGTGCCTGTACCGACAGGTTTGGTAAGAATGAGCCTGTTGCCCGGTTTCAGTGCGGCATTCGTGATAACCGAACCCGGGTTCACAAAGCCGGTAACGGCAAGACCATACTTCGGAACTGTATCTTCAATGGTATGTCCTCCGATAATACTTACCCCTGCCTCTGCAGCCTTGTCGTGCCCTCCCCTGAGTATTTCAGCATAAGCTTCGATAGGAAGAGAGGCAGAAGGAAACATCATAATATTGAGTGCAATTACTGGTCTGCCGCCCATGGCATATACATCGCTGAGGGAGTTGGCTGCAGCTATCTGGCCGAATTCATAGGGATCGCTGCATACCGGAGGAAAGAAATCGGTTGTAAAGACCAGAGCAAGCTTATCGTTTACCCTGTAAACGCCGGCATCGTCGTGGGTTGAAATATCAACCAGCACATCAGGGTCGCTGATATGCGGTAATGCCTTCAGCACCTCTTCAAGTATTGCGGGTGACAGCTTTGCCGAGCATCCTCCGCTTTCAGTGAACTGCAGTAGATCAGTTTTCAATTGCATGACCATGTTCTGTTTAAGGCCTGATAACCCGTTGTGCGGCAGCCATAACCGAGGCTATCCGGTACATGTCGCCGGTTTTGCCGGCTATTGTAATTCCTTTAATTCCGTAGAAATCGAGGCAGGTACCACAAAGGATTATTTCGACACCCCTGTTCTCAAGTTCAGCAAGAGTTTCGGCCACGGGCGAATCGGGAAGAGCCAGCCTGACTCCACCGTTATAGCAGAGGACCGCCGAGGGTATCCCGTCGAGTTCAGTAAGGATATTTACGAAAGAAGCCATCAGTTTCCGGCCGAGATTGTCATCGCCGGTTCCCATGGTATCAGTTGACAGAACAACTACATATTTGCCCCCTGAAAGTGGCGGCCGTGACGTGCTGCAATACTCCCCGGCAGGGGAACCGGTAATAGCCATTGCTCCTCTGGCGACAGTAAGCTCAAAGTGGCTACCACTCTCCATTTTCACGAAGGAACAGTTATTGTCTTCGAGGAACTTACATACATTACCCAGCGAGGCTGAATTATCAATAAGTATCTTAAGGCTTTCTCCTTCAGGGAGTTCCCTGAGGCCCTTCCGGGTCTCTATTATGGGCAGTGGGCACTGGAGGCCTCTCACATCAACTGTTTTCATTCCGGACGTTCTGATTGCAGGTGCAAATTTACAGATTTAGAATGTCATTTTATCGTGCGCTTTGAAGGGTTCACATAAATACCTGCCCGAGGTTCCCCCGTGAAATACAAAAGGATTATATTTGTCATTCAATGTAAACAGAGTGTAAAATGAGAAGTCAATCAACCCGTAAATCATTGTTTATAACAACCTTAGTGTTTGTGTTACTCCTTCCGGCATTTCCGGTTACAGGTCAGGAGACAGTTTCGAAGCAACAGCTGACAGGAACCTGGCTTGGACGGATTCAGTCGGGGGTGCTATACCTCAGGCTGGTGTTCAACATTTCTCTTACCGCCAGCGATACACTAAAAGCCAGTCTTGAGAGTCCCGATCAGGGAACGGTTATCATCCCGCTGGGAGCGGTTAAGCTGAATGGTGATACCATTATTATTGAGGCCGGATTAATAGGAGGAAAATATACGGGGGTGATAAAAGGTGAAAAGTCAATAGAGGGAACATGGGAGCAGTTGAATCAGTCCTTTACACTAAACCTCGA
>VGGM01000445.1 GCA_016868515.1 Bacteroidota bacterium
GAAGATGTTGATATCGGGCACCGGAATTCCGAAATGTAAAAACTCAAGATCGAGTATCCATTTTCTCAGCTTTTCCGATTGTACGGGGTCATTTATTTTGGCGCACTGGTAGGCGATATTGGAGTAGGTGTAACGGTCGAGCAATACCAGATATCCGTCAGATGTCCACTGTTCCAGCATGGAGGCTGCGTCGTGCCTGTCGCCGGCATAGAGCATTGCCACCAGGTATGGGTCGACTTCGGCTGCAGTTCCGAATTCCCCTCTGAGGAACCGTGCAATCAGTTCACCGTAGAATGGGGCTTCTGTTCGTGGGAAATGGAGATACCTGGACCTGATACCCTTTTGTTCGAGATACCTTGTAAGAAGCTCAATTTGTGTAGACTTTCCGGCTCCGTCAAGTCCCTCTATCACCACAATTTTCATCAGAATCCAGTTTCTATCTGCAAATGTAACTATTTGGCGGTTTTTAAAAGAACTGTGTTCAATATTAGCCATGGTTCCCGCAGGAATTTCTAAATTCGCGGTACAACCCGTAGAATCGCTATTGAACCGCAAGCTACTGATAAACGCCGGAGGCAGGCTTATTGATCTGTCGGAACCAAGGATAATGGGAGTAATTAACATTACGCCCGACTCATTTTACAGTGGCAGCAGGTATTCGGGGGGAACCGGGGCCCTGAAGGCAGCTGAGGGATTTCTCGCCGAAGGAGCCGATATAATTGACATTGGAGGCTGTTCAACACGGCCCGGATCACCATTACTGAGCACGTCAGAGGAGCGTGATCGGGTAATACCGGTTTTTAAGCAGGTGAGAAGGGAGTTTCCGGAGGCTGTACTTTCAATTGACACATTCAGGGCTGAGATAGCCCGTGAAGCCAGGTACGAGGCCGGTGCCGATATTGTTAACGATGTTTCGGGCGGAACTCTGGATGAGGGCATGGCCGGTGTCATTTCCGAGCTTAAAGTTCCGTACATAATGATGCACATGAGGGGTACACCGGCCACCATGCAGGGCCTTTCAGAATACGATGACGTAGTTACCGATGTGATTCAATGGTTCGGTAAACGCATTCCAGCCCTGTTCAGGGCAGGTGTAAGTGATATAATCATAGACCCGGGCATTGGATTTGCCAAGAGTATTTCCCAGAATTTTGAGATTCTGAGAAGGTTGCGGGAGTTCCATATACTGGGTTTGCCTCTGCTTGCAGGGGTATCAAGAAAGTCGATGATATGGCGGACACTTGACTCTGACCCCGGTAAGGCACTGAACGGAACTACGGCCCTTAATATGGCAGCCCTGATGAACGGAGCAGATATTCTGAGGGTCCATGATGTTAAGGAGGCAAGGGAAACCGTCATCCTCTTCCAAAAACTGAAGGCCGGCCATAGATAGCCGGATTGTTTTATTAAATTTGACAAAAGATTGAAAACAGCCCATGCTACAGCTTAAGGCTCTCGATATAATTGATATTGTTCTGGTTGCAATCATTCTGTTTCAGCTGTACAGGCTCATAAAGGGTACGGCTGCATTCAGTATTTTTATCGGAATATTCTTTGTTTACATTTTCTGGCTGCTGGTAAAGGCCCTCAATATGGACCTGATAAGTTCCATACTCGGGCAGGTAATAGGTGTTGGCGTAATTGCGCTTATCATTGTTTTTCAGCAGGAGATAAGGAGGTTCCTGCTGCTGATGGGGAACCGTTATATAAAGGGCAACAGGTTCGGGTTCTCCTCATTTTTCCCGGAAGGAGGCACCGATACGGCCGGACAGCCCGAGGCCGAGGAGATTGTAAGGGCTGTCGACAGCATGGCGTCAACCAGAACAGGGGCCCTTATTGTGATAGGAAGAAAGAGTTCGTTGCAGGGGTTGTCGGAGAGTGGTCAAAAGGTTGATGGTATGATTTCGGCCGGGCTGATTGAAACTGTCTTTTTCAAGGGAAGTCCGCTGCACGATGGGGCACTGCTTGTACAAAACGGAAGGATTCTTGCAGC
>VGGM01000446.1 GCA_016868515.1 Bacteroidota bacterium
TGATTTCATATATTAGAGTCATTATTCCGTTATTTGTAAAACATATTCCCGGAACCACATACGACAACTCACTGGTAATGAACGGGCATAATGCAACGATTGACTTAAGTTACTATATTTCAATACCTTAAAATACGATTTTTTTATTTTTCTTTAACTTACTGAGGACTAATTTCATATACAATATTTTTAAAAGTCAAGCAAAAAAAGTTTTTTTTTAAGTTTTTTTTTACAAATATTGCCTCCGGATTCAGCGAGAAAAAACCTTTTTAAGAACATTCTTATTCAATGCTACATGAACAAGTCGCACAGTGACGTCTGGAATAACTGTCTACGGATAATAAAGGACATTATTCCTGCTGTGAGTTTCAAAACATGGTTTGAGCCAATAGTACCGCTAAAACTTGAGAAAAACATTCTGACGATTCAGGTGCCCAGTCCATTTTTCTATGAATATCTTGAGGAGCAGTATATCGACATCCTCAGGAAGACTCTCAGAAGGGAAATAGGTAACGAGGCTAAGCTCGAGTACAATGTAATAATGGAGAACAGTGCGGTTGCCAACGGAAAACCCTACACGGTAAAATATCCTTCAAGGAATAAGACTGAGCTTGACAATAAGCCGGTTCAGGTTCCATTTGAGGTGACTCAGAGTTCAATAAAGAACCCCTTTATAATACCCGGCATCAAGAAGGTGCACTTTGATCCGAGGCTCAATCCCGACTATAGCTTTAATAATTTCATTGAAGGTGAGTGTAACCGTCTTGCCCGTTCGGCAGGCATAGCCATAGGTAACAACCCCGGGAAAACCGCCTTCAACCCACTTATGATATACGGTGATTCCGGACTTGGCAAAACCCACCTTGCGCAGGCCATCGGCATAATGGTTAAGGAGAAGCACCCCGACAAAATAGTTCTTTATGTTAACGCGAATAAGTTCCAGACCCAGTTCGTTGAATCGATAAGGAACAACAACAAGAACGATTTTGTACACTTCTACCAGATGATAGATGTGCTTATTCTTGATGATGTGCAGGAATTCTCGGGTAAAGAGAAAACCCAGGATACTTTTTTCCACATATTCAACCACCTTCACCAGTCAGGCAAGCAGCTTATTCTTACCTGCGACAGGCCGCCGGTTGACCTGCAGGGTATGGAACAGCGGCTTCTTTCAAGGTTCAAATGGGGATTACTGGCCGATCTGCAGAAACCCGACTATGAGACTCGGCTCGCAATTCTGAAGCAGAAGGCATATAGCGATGGCATTGAGCTTTCAGATGAGATATTCGAATACCTGGCCGACAATATTACAAACAACATCAGGGAACTGGAGGCTGTGCTGATATCACTCTACGCCCAGTCAACCCTTAACCGCAAGGAGATTACGCTGGAGCTTGCAAGGCAGATGATCGAAAAGCTTGTAAGCAATTCTAGAAAGGAGATTACAATTGATTACATACAGAAGGTTGTATGTGACTTCTACAAGATACCCGTTGATCTGATGCAGGGTAAGACCAGAAAGAGAGAGATTGTACAGGCACGGCAGGTATCGATGTTTTTTTCCAAGAACATGACCAAGGCCTCACTGGCCAGTATCGGTGCTCATATCGGAGGTAAAGACCATGCCACGGTACTCCATGCCTGTAAAACGGTAAATAATCTTATTGAGACTGACAAACTCTTCAGAAACCAGATAACTGAGATTGAAAAGAAACTGAAAGTCTGACGGAATGAGCTTTAGTGACCTTAATGCAGAGTTTTTTGCACGGTTCGGGAACAGGGATGTAAAACCTGTTCTTTTCTTTTGTCCGGGCAGGGTGAACCTTATTGGCGAGCATACCGATTATAACTCAGGATACGTCATGCCCTGCGCAATCGGATATGGAACCTATATGGCTGTCAGGCCTTCGGAAGATGGGCTGATTAAGATGGCTTCACTTAATTTCATAACGGGTTCAACATTTGATCATAACAGTTTGCTTCAGCCTGTA
>VGGM01000447.1 GCA_016868515.1 Bacteroidota bacterium
ATAGTTTGTACGATCCTGACTGGTGCTTCCGTTCAGAGAACCGCCTGCACCCTGTATCAGCCTGAAAAACTGATCCTGGCCGACATTCTCCGATTCCTGGAACATCATATGCTCAAAAAGGTGGGCAAATCCGGTCTTTCCGGGCTCTTCGCGGCTGGAACCAACGTGATAATAGATTGCCACCGATACTATAGGGTCGGATATATCCTGATGAAGGATTACATCGAGTCCGTTGGCAAGGGTGTACTTCTCAATAGGGATGGTTATAACATCCTGTTTGACATCACTTTTGCATCCGCTGGCAAGAACCAGAAGTATGCCGGTAAATAGAATCAGGGATCTCATAGGGTGATGGATTTTGTTTGCAAAATGATTCATTGAACACCAAATATACCAAGCAGAATGAAACTGTGAAAATAATAACAATGTTAATGATGAAATTTAACATCTTTTATGAAAAAGAGACTGGCGCGGTAAACACCCGCGCCAGCAAAAAAAATACCGATTTATAATCTCTGAGCGGGAAACGAGACTCGAACTCGCGACCCCGACCTTGGCAAGGTCGTGCTCTACCAACTGAGCTATTCCCGCAATTGTGACTGCAAAAATAACACTTTTTTCAATAAAGCAATAGGGAGAATCAATTTCCGGATTTCCCGCAATAATTGTTACCGCCGGGCAGGTATCGCGCCCCACTCCTTAAGTTTACCCTGCTCCATCAGCAGCCATGTGCTGCGGTATATCCACTCCTCCTTAACCGTGCTGCCGCTTGCAACCCTGTTTACCCTGTCGGGTTCGCCCCAGGCATCCTTAACCATGTCGGGAGTCATGCCCTTCCATATCTTCCCGGCGTAAATCCTGTTGGCAACGTCTCTGCCATATTTGTGTTCGAGATATGTCAGCCTGTTCTCAGGATTTATGCGGTAGTCCTGTGTCTCCTGCCTTGTCTGCTGCAGTTGTTGCTGCTGCTGAACCTCCTGCCTGACAGCCTCTTGCTGCACCTGATTAGCAACACTCTTTATTTCAACCTTGCCGGCAACAAGATACCCTGTATACTCGTTGTATTTCGCCAGCACATAGGCGCTATCCCTCTCAAGTACCTCAACCTCCGACCCGTTCGGAACAATAATGATTACCGACGTAAGGTCGTCCTTCTCGCCGAAAAGCCTCAGCGCACCTTTGGTAACCCCCTTCAGAGGCTGTTGCACCTGCGTGCCCTGCTCGAGCCGTTCAAGAACTTCAGTCCGCGTTTGCTGGGCAACCAGCAATGAACAACCCAGAAATCCCAATAATAATAAAATAGCTTTCATAAGACTGTTTTATACCCTTTATCAAAAAACATACCAACCGCCGGTTTGCTGCAATGCAAATTTATTAAAACAAACTTCATTGAAACAAATACCCGCTTCAATTACCAGGTTCAGCTCTTTTTTATTAATTTAGCGGGGGAACCAAAGCCTTTGCGTTATGTGTCTGGCAATTCCGGGAGAGATAACCGAATTCTTCACCGACAATGGAATGAAAATGGCCAGAGTCAGCTTCAGCGGTGTTATCAGAACAGTTTGTACCGAGTGGGTGCCCGGGGCAACAGTTGGCGATTATGTTATCTCTCATGCAGGAACCGCAATAAGTATCCTCAACCGTAAAGAGGCAGAACAAACCCTACGGCTTCTCGATGAAATGAAATAACGCAATCAGCCCCGGCTTGAAATTCATATCGGAATACAGGAACCCCGAACTGGCAGGCAGAATTGCCCGCAATATTGCAGCTATTACCACAAGGCCGCACCGTATAATGGAGATATGCGGAGGACAAACCCATGCAATTATGAAATACAACCTTACCGAACTCCTGCCCGAAGAGATCACACTGATCCACGGTCCAGGCTGTCCGGTTTGTGTTACCCCCCTCGAAATGGTCGACAAGGCAATTGCCATCTCTCATGAAAAAGATGTAATCCTGACTACTT
>VGGM01000448.1 GCA_016868515.1 Bacteroidota bacterium
GCATCTTCCTTGCCTTGGCAATAGTCGGCCGGGAACATATCGACGGTGTTATAACCTCAACCGGGAACTCCCTTAGTACCTCGCCATGGTACGAAACCGCCGTGACAAACCGCGGCCTTACCATCCTGCCGTTGTTGGCAACCGCATTATAGAAAGTAAGTATCTGCAACGGAGTTTGCTGAACTTCATAACCGTGCGACATCATCGGCAGCGAAAGCCCCGACCATAATTTGTCACCGGGATACCTTATCAGTGGCGACCCCTCCCCGCGAATCTGAAGGTTCAGCTTTTCATTCAGCTTCATGGCATAGAGGCGGTCAACAAATACACGGGGTCTCTCCCTGAAGGTTTCATATATGATCTTCGAGGTGCCAACATTCGATGACAACTCAAAAACTTCCTGGACGGTAAGCTTTCCATATCCGCCCTGCCTTGTATCTCGTATTACCTTATTGTAGAATCTGATCGTGCCGTTCCCGGTATCAACAATATCGTCAAGATCAACCGACCCGTGTTCAAGTGCAGCCATCAGGGCCGGAAGTTTGAAAGTCGACCCGGGTTCCGTGCTCTCCCCAACAGCATAGTTATAGGTTTCCCTGTACCTTCCCTCCTTCAGTTCCAGATTGGCAATGGCCTTGATATCGCCGGTCTTTACCTCCATCAGCACTGCCGTGCCGTGACTGGCATTGTGCTTCCTCAACTGGTTCTGAAGTGCGCTGTGGGCAACATCCTGCAAATCAAGATCAATTGTCGTGATAATATCGTTGCCATCGCGCATCTTTGCCTCCCTGCCATCGCTTACCGGCAACCAGTCACCGCCTGTCAGCCTTTGCATTATCACCGATCCGTTTGTGCCCGAAAGATCCCTCTCAAAGGCTCCTTCAAGGCCGACAATATTTCCACTGCTGCCTTCAGTCAGATAGCCTATTGTTCTGGCTGCCAGCTCTGAGTTGGGTAGTATCCTCCGGTTCTCGGGACTGGCCACAAGTCCGCCCTGGTAACGACCCTTGCGGAAAATGGGAAGCTGACGAACCCTCTTCAGGTCGGTGTGGCTCACATGTCTCTTTATCAGATAATACCTCTCTCCCCGCTTCCGGGCTGCCGTAAGGTCGGATTTCCATGCCGCAGCACTCCTGTCACCAAAAATCCGTGACATGCCGGCCGAAAGTCCGTCAATTCCATTCGCCCATACCGAATCAGCCATCCCCGTGCTGCGGGTATCCATGTAAAGGGTGTAATAGGGTACCGAACTTGCCAGTATCCTGCCATCACCGGTAAGTATGTCTCCCCGGTCAGCCACTATCACATCCTTCCTGAACATGAATGACTCACCCATTGTTTCCCACCTCTCCCTCTGAACAAACTGAAGTATGAGAATGCGCACAATAACACTTATCGCCAGGAGCACAACCACCAGGTAAACGATCCCGCTCTTAAGTATTATCTCATCACGCTTCGACATTGCCTGCTAATTCTTTATAACTATTCTGAACGGAGGTTCGGTGAGCTCCTCCAGACCCAGTCCACGCTCCCTCACAAGGCGCTGCACCTCCGATTGCCTCGATGCCTTCATCAGTTCAGCCGATGTTGAAAGGGCATCTGACCTTAATTCTCTAACCTCGTTCTGAAGCCTTGTAGTCTTTCGTACCATATCCTCCGCATGAAACCTGTTGGCAATGTATAGCGCCCCCAGAAACGCCAGGAATACAATGTAACCCAGGTTCTTCAGTATAATCCGGTCGGAAAGCAGGCTGCCGCTCATAACCTCCTTCATGAAGCCCGGCTTTTTCCTGCCCGCAGCACTATTCACACTCTTCTTCTCCATCCCTAAAGCTTCTCTGCTATCCTTAGCCTTGCACTCCTGGCTCTCGGATTGCGTTCAACCTCTTCGTCATCAGCAACAACAGCCTTCCTGGTCAATACCCTGAAAGGGACATTCACATTTCCGAAAAAATCCTTTTCACTCTCG
>VGGM01000449.1 GCA_016868515.1 Bacteroidota bacterium
GTTAAGGCGGTTCCGGGCAGTTATCTAACACTTAAGCGCAGGTGGAAAGATGGCGACACGGTTGAACTGCGCATGCCTTTCAAATTCTATCTGGAACCGGTTATGGACCAGCAGAACATTGCGAGTCTTTTCTGGGGCCCGGTACTTCTGGCCGCACAGGAGTCGGAGCCGATGACAGAATGGCGCAAGGTAACCCTTGATGCAAGTGATATCAGCAAATCGATTTCAGGCGATCCTTCGAAACTTGAGTTTACCATTGACGGAGTTACCTTTATACCCTTCTATGAGACCTACGGCCGCCATTCGGTGTATGTAGATGTTACCCTCAGGTAGAGACAGGTTAATACCACTATATTTCAGGACCGGCAGGCGTTACAGTCTGCCGGTTTTTTGTACTGCGGTTTATTTGATTTAACTTTAACATAGTTTCCGGGCAAGTCGGAATGCCAGGAGCAGCAAACTCAGACATTATCTGTCTTATTATCAATATATTATCATGAAAAAGATCATTCTCCTGTTGTTGGCAGTTGCATCCACGCATTTGTCGACCGGACAGTCAAAAGAGCTTCCCCTGATACACGACAGGCAAGGCTCCTTCGAGTTCATGAGCCGTACTGACTATGCCGGCAGCGGCTGCAATTTCACTGAGGCTGAGATATCGGGCAATCTCGGTAAAATTGCTGCTCTGATTGCTGTAGTCAGAAAGAACAGGGTTCTGGCTGAGCTGAAGGGCTTTGATGGCAGGGCCCGCATATATACCACCCTTGCCTGCCAGCAGGGAGGACTTTATGGCGTTCCCTCGAGGATAAGCTTCGAATTTGCTTCGTGGTACCGTATGAAGGACGGAACAGAGAAGCGCAATCTAACTGAGCCACCCGAATGGTCGGTCTATCTTAATACGATCCAGCCATTCTGGACCAACAAGGTTTCAACGGAACCGGAGTTTATTTCGGTTCCGGAGAAGAAGGAGACCATTGCCCCCGGAATTGATGTTTATGATGGAGAGTGTTTCGTTCTGTACGATCCTGCCAGACCTGATTACTGGCTTCCGGTTACCGTTAAGGAGGCGTTTGAGGCTGCATACGAAAACCTAAGAAAGAGTTCTGATGAAGTAGCCTGGGGGTATGTGAAAAAGATGCTGGATGAGGAGCGGGCCGCATTTCAGCCGGGTGACTGGGAGAAGCATGCAACACAAAGCGGAATGATTTCACGTGTTGGAACCATGCCCGGGTTCCCGAAAATAATGAAGGTAAACCCTGCATACTGGGATAAATCCAGGCCGCGGTCGGACATTCAGATCATTACCTTCAGGATGGTGACCAATAAGAAATTTCTGGCACAGCGCACCCAGGAGTATCTTCGCGACAACAGCATCAGTTATAATTGTGCCCGTTTTGAGGAGTCGCTCGATACGGAGTTTGTGAAGTCACTGATGCCGCTGCTGCAAAAATGAATTTAACACTGAAACAACCATAAACAACTATGAAAAGAACTACAATTTTTGCGGCTGCACTTATCAGCACCCTGTGCATTTCGGCGCAGAACATTGACGTAATGAGCGGGAAGCTCATCGACACATTTGTAAAAAACAACATTTCAATTGAGGCGGAACCGGCCGACCCTGCCGCCCTCAGCAAGGTTTTTGACGGAAAGTTCTTCAAGGTTACCGTCGGGTTTATTGAAACCGGCACCGGCGCCTCATCATGCGGTTCGTTCAATTTTGTCAATATTAAGGCGAACGAGGTCAGCATGATGGAACCCATTCATATGGACCTTGAGTGTCCTGTCCTGATGTCTGTAATCAGGAAGGATTTCCTGCTGAGGGATGAAACCGGGGCAAAACTTTTTGAGGCTGCACTGAACGTACTTTACCCGATCGACGAGGATGAGGCAGGTGACGTTAAGCACATGAAAAAGGGTTCTCAGTGGATTTTCCTGCGCTCGAAATTCTTTGACGATT
>VGGM01000450.1 GCA_016868515.1 Bacteroidota bacterium
CATGCTCATAAAGGCACCCGGTACCCCGTGCCCGGTACAATCTGCAGCAGTAAAGAATACTCTTCCACCTTCCCTTGCTATCCAGTAGAAATCACCGCTTACTATGTCCCTTGGGCGGAATAGTATAAAGTAATCGCTGAATGTATCCCGAAGCATCGATTCATCGGGAAGCATGGCATGCTGGATGCGGCTGGCATATTCAATGCTTGATGTTATCTCCTCCTTCTGGGCGGCAATTTCTGCCGTCCTCTCCCTCACCTTCTCCTCAAGAAGCATCTTGTCGTGCAAAAGCTTTTTCTCCCTCACCCGCATCAGCACGAAAACAAAAACCAGCATGGCGGTAACCATAATCAGATAAAACCACCTCGTCTCGGTTAATCTTGGCCGTACCCTGAACTGAAACTCCCTCTCATCGCTCATTACACCCGATACTGCCCTCGACATAAGCCTGAGAGTGTAATTACCAGGTCTCACAACCATTGAAATCCCGGGTGAGGGAGACCATTCGGTCCAGCCTTCGGTAACACCTGCCAGGTTATATCGGTACTCAACGGCATCCTGACTGATGTAGAATGGTGAAACCAGGGTAAGCCTAACCATCTTGTGTCCTCGGGCAAACTCTGTCTGCGACAGGTTGAAGAATGGCTCATCGTCGCGGGTATAACCTCCCACGTAAAGATTAAGACGGGGAAGGTCTGTTGCTTTTGCATCCGATTCAACCCTGAACAGCCTGTTTGCCTGATCGGTAACCCATATGGTGGTTCCGGAGAAAGTTATGGAGCTGACACCCCGGAACAGTTTCAGATATGACTTCGCCACCCCGGGAAGATCAGTCTCAATGCCAAAGTAAACCGGGGTTCCACCGTCAAAAATCCAGGGTCTGGAGTTTTCAGTGAGGATATACCTCATCTCTCCCCGTAAGGAGCCTGAAAGGCGTTCCAGAGGCTTAAGCGAACTGGTTGCAGAATCATAAAAGGAGACGCCGGTGGCTGTCAGAATAAAAAGCGTATCGCGCATATATTCAACATTATACCGTTGAACAATATCCGAATCCAGCCTGTATTCATCGGCCCCGGTTCCATTCAGGTTGCCTGCCTTAAGCCTCAGAACCGAGTTCTCCGATCCCAGCCACAGGTTCCCGGAGTCATCCATGGCAACTGAAACAAACGTCCTGCTGATGCCCGGGAACGGATATTCACTCTTCCATCCGCCACCGCTGAAAAACACCGAGAAGTAACCACTGTTTGTCGCAATATAATATCTGCCGTCGCTGCCGCGGCTTCCTATTCTGTTTATGTACCGGCCGGTAACTACCGGAACCGCAATGCTGTCGGCAACGGCATATAATCCTCTGCCGGTGGCCGCCAGTATTCCATCGGGAGTAACAACAAGCTGCCGGCACTTGTCGGGCATCCCCTCCACCCGCCTGTATTCATGGTTTACCGACCTTAGCCAGGTAACCGTTCGTGTTACATACCTGTATGATGCAGATGGTTCTTCTGAACCTGCAACACCCTTTATTGTCGCGCTCTCCCTTACTGCGCCGGCTGCGGTTTCAGTTGTGGCAACCCTCTTTCCGAATATCCGGTTAAAGATACTTCCTCTCTCACCCTGCCCTGTTACAACTGTTCCGGCACCACCTGTCTTCTCATCAGCTGCCCTCTCCTGTGGCCTGATTCCTGCGGCAATTCTCTCCCGCCTTATTACCTGTTCGGTATCGTACCGCTTAACCTCCCTGAGCATGAATAACCCGTCGCTGGTTCCGACATAAAGCCTGTTTTTGAACCATGCCGTCGATATCAGGTTACCGGTGAGGCCGGTGTAAATGGTGAAATTACTGACCGGCAGGCTGAAATCGGCCCTTGTGAGCCCGAACTCATGTGAAATCCACAGCCCCGAACTGTTGTCCGATCCCACGGCATAAACCTCATCGTCAGGCAGTCCGGTTT
>VGGM01000451.1 GCA_016868515.1 Bacteroidota bacterium
GTTTGCCTTGTTCTTGCCATTGCCATTAAGCTTTCCGGAAAAGGGCCCGTACTCTTCAGACAGGAGCGGGTAGGCAGGCATGGTAAGCTGTTCACACTGCTGAAGTTCCGCACCATGCATGTCGGAGCCGAACCGAACGGTCCCATGCTGTCCGATCCCAACGATCCGAGGGTGACCGGCGTAGGACGTTACATGCGCCGGCACAAACTCGACGAGCTGCCTAACTTCCTTAATGTAATAATGGCCGATATGTCGGTGGTTGGTCCCCGTCCCGAACGGCTTTACTACCTTAATGAACTCCGCAAAACCAATCCTGAGGTTGACCGGCTGCTAACCGTCAGGCCCGGGATAACCGGACCCGGACAGGTTGAATATGGTTATGCCTCCGACATTGACCAGATGAGGGAGAGGCTGGTGTATGAAATATCTTATGTGAAAGATCCCTCTCTGCCCGGCGACTTTGCCATTATGTGGGAGACTGCCCTGCTGCTGCTTCGCGGAAGGAAGGAGAAGAAAAATTCCGGCAACTGAAGATTTTCAGAGGCTGACCCTTCTTATTGCCACGTACTCCGGACCATCGGGTTTGAGAATACTTTCGTAGAATACCAACTCCGCAACTTCCGTCTCCTGTATCATGCTGTTCCTGATCCACTCCGGCATGGCGCCGGGCCCCGGTTCCCCCGAAAACTTTGATACCCTGCCCAGGGTGATATGGGGTTTGAAGGTTCTGGACTCAATATTGAAACCGGCCTCCATTGCTATTTCGTTTACTGCTGCATGAAGGGCCGTGAGCCTGTCGCTGCCGTTAACTCCGAGCCACATGACGGAGGGGTTGCCGCGACGGCCGAATGAGCCGAAGCCGGTGACCCCGATTGTGACACTGCCGGTTGCGCCAAGGCGTTGCTGCAGCAACTGCGACACAGTTTCAACCTGTGCAGGGGATGTCTCACCCAGAAAGGCCAGCGTGATGTGGGCCGGGTCGAGCCTGGCCCATCGCATCCTGCTGCTGCTGTACAGGTTACGTACAACCGACGCGGCCCTGAGCATATTTTCGCCGGGCCATATGTCAATAGCTATGAATGTCCTGCGTGTCATTTTGTGCCTTGGAGCTTTGGTAAAAATAGCTTATTTTGCCTTCTGTTACCAAAATCATTTTGCCATGAAATTTGCAATTGTTCTTTCCGGATGCGGTGTTTACGATGGCGCCGAGATACACGAAGCAACGATGACCATGCTGGCCGTCGATCGCAATGGCGCTGACTATGATATATTTGCCCCCAACACAAACCAGTTTCATGTTATTAACCACGTTACCGGTGAGGTGATGGATGAGGTACGGAATGTGCTGGTTGAGGCTGCACGTATTGCACGTGGCAGGATACGGCCGCTGGCTGAATATACACCGGGCAGTTTCGATGGTATCATCTTCCCGGGGGGATTCGGTGTGGCCAAGAACCTCTGCTCATATGCAACCGACGGAACCGATATGAAGATCGACAAGGTGGTAGCCGGGGCCGTACGCGACACCCATGCCGCAGGCAAACCGATTGGTGCACTTTGCATCTCACCCGTTATGATAGCCGCGCTGATTCCCGGGGCTGAGGTTACTCTTGGCAGTGACAGCAGGTATGATGCAGAGGTAAAAAAGCTGGGCGGCACAAACAAAACCACCCCCAACAGGCAGATTGTTGTGGACCACCGTAACAAAGTAGTTACCACACCCTGCTATATGAACGACGCCCGCATCTCCGACATCGCCGAAGGCGCCGACCTGCTTGTAAAACAACTTATAAGACTTTCTGCTACCTGATTACCTTTAACCTAAGCCCTCTGCCCTCTGCTCCCGACCTTCGGTGCGGGACTCCGCTTCGCTTCGCCTGAACCCTGCCTTGTCAGCCATAGCTTCAGCGAAGGCTGGTGCCCTCTGCCCTCTTCTCTGAG
>VGGM01000452.1 GCA_016868515.1 Bacteroidota bacterium
TGCCCCATTATGCGGTATATGCCGGCGAAAATATGGGAAAGCATCGTGTTCCCACACTGCGGAATGTTGACAAGCGACCCTATCCTGATTTTTTTAAGGCGTATGGCCATAACGGTTATTTTGGCAGCCTTGAGGAGATAGTTCATTTCTACAACACCCGCGATGTTCTTCCTCTGTGCAGCGATGTTGCCGACCCGCAGCCCGGTGTCAACTGCTGGCCGGCCCCCGAAGTTGCTGCCAACGTCAACACCGACGAGCTGGGCGACCTTAAGCTTACCCCCGAAGAGGAGGCGGCCATTGTTGCCTTTATGAAGACCCTTTCGGATGGCTATGTTCCGGCTAAGAGGTAGCTGCCGCGACAGCCTGTCAGAACTGCTCCTCGCCGAATGTTTTCACGCTTCTTTTAATATTGCGGCCGTTGAGGTTGAATGAGTAGGTAATGCCAAGCTCAGCTATGGGTCCATACCTGGTGTAGTCGGTTTCCTGAAAGAATACCTGTGTGCCGCTGCTGTCGTAGGCCCGGGTCGACCAGTTGGTAATGTTTGTTCCCAGCATGTCGACGGCCCTTAGGGCAAAGGTCCATCCCTTCATTTTCTCGGGCGACCATGACAACGAGGCACCGCTCAGGAAGATCATCTTATCACGCCCCTGTGCAGTTACCGTGGCCGATTTAAAGTCAAAATCGGTGACAAACCGCAGAGTTTTTGTGATAAAGAGGTTAAGGTTACCCTTTAGGCTCCAGTTGGTGCTGGTGTTATCCTCATTGGTGCCAAAGAATTCACCCTTTACATTGAAACGGTACAGCGACCCTCCAAGAAAAACTCTGGCCACAGAGCCAAGCACCAGGTTGGTGTTCATCTCTGCCCCCATGGCTTTTGAATTTCCCGCATTGGTAAAGCTGCGGATAAGAATGTTCTCTTCAGGGTAAATGGTATATATTCTGAATATGGCGTTGTTGGTTCCGCGGTAGAAACCGGTAAGCCTGATATTGTTTTTGCCGAACCTCTTCATGTATGAGGCCTCAACGGTTGTGAGCAGCTCGGGCTGCAGGGCGGGGTCGCCAACCTCGTAAACCTCGTGGTGCCGACGGTAGAGGAACGGGGCCATGGTCTGGGTCTGCGGCCTGTTAATACGCCTGCTCGCCGACAGCGATATATCATCGGTTTCAAACACCCTGTAGCTGAGGTGAAGAGAGGGAAACAGGCTCAGCCGGTCAATTGTGTACTGCGATTCTGGTTCCCGGTTAAACAGGTTGAAATAGTCGGGGTTTCTGACATCCATCGCCTGATCGGTATACTCACCCCTTATTCCGGCCATAAATTCCAGCCCCCCTGTTTTCCCCGAATAGTTAAGGTATGTCGCGTATATACCCCTGCGCAGTTCAAAATCATTTTCAAGGCTGCTGAAGGAACCCCAGGCGTTTGCTGAAACATCCAGTGTGTCGTAGCTGAACGAACCGCTGTTGATAAGAAACTGTGGCTGGAGTCCGGCTTCAAGGCGGTGCCCGCCGGCCAGCTCCTTCCTGAAATCGATGTTAATGCGGTAACCGGTCAGCGGTGTCTCATCCGACTGCCTTATATTTTTTTCGAGCCCGGCAATCTGATCACCGGCCTCAATATATTCGTAGTTGGGGTTGCCAAGCTCCCTGGTGAGCAGCGAACTCTCCCATACCGCCGAGATGGCCAGATCGGCCTTGTTGTTCATTTTGAGGCTGTAGCTGATGTTCGCCGTATTGATAATACCATACCGGTCGCCGCGGTTCCGGTTAAAGGTGTAGTAATCCCTCGGATCGTCACCCGGATTGTCAATAATGCCCTCGCCCTTGTAAAGGTATAGCGCATACCGCTTTTCTCCCCGGTGGCCGAAGTAGTACGAAACGTCGAGTTTTGACCTTTCAGATATATCAAATATCAATCCGGCGTT
>VGGM01000453.1 GCA_016868515.1 Bacteroidota bacterium
AGAGTCTTGGTAAGATTTTCAGAGAGGAATTCCGCAGCATAAAATCGGATATGATTGAACTGGTTCGGGGCAAAGGACTTCTGAACGCGGTTGTAATAAGGCCGAAAGGAGGAAAGACCGCATGGGATGTATGTGTTGCCATGAAGGAGAACGGGGTGCTGGCAAAACCTACCCATGGCAACATCATAAGGTTCGCACCGCCACTCATAATAACAGAGGAGCAGTTGCGTGAAGCAATGAACCTGATTAAGAAAACGTTTAAGCAGTTTGAATAGCGGAAGAGACAGTTCCGGATTCTTGTCTGGTCAGCAGTATTCAGCTTGCTGAGGTTTTTGCGTTGACGGGCTGTCTGAGCAGGTTTTTATCTGCTAATATGATTTTTATATTGTTTATATCAGTTTCATTATACTGCCGGTTCATTATGTTAATATCTTTAGTGGCTTAATAAATATCATTCTTTTATGAGAATATTATACACTCTTTTTGCAATAATACCGCTTCTCCTTGCATGCGATGGAGATATAGGTTTAAGAACAGATGTAACAATACCCGAGCTTCAACGACACATTTCATATCTTGCTTCCGACGAGCTTGCAGGAAGGCAAACCGGCACTGAAGGAGACTCTCTTGCTGCAGAGTATATAAGGAAGCAGTTTAAAAGATACGGGCTGGAACCGGTTGAAGGTGATGGTTTTCAGAGCTTCACCGTAACGAGCCGCCTTGAGGCTTCCGATAAAAACAGCTTTGAGTGGGGTGGTTCATCACTTAATCATGGAAGCGACTTCACTCCCCTTTCCATCTCTCAAAACGGTTCAGTAACTGCAGATGTGGTTTTTGCCGGATATGGTTTTATCATCAGTTCCGACACCCTTGAATGGAACGACTACGAGAGCATTGATGCCAAAGGGAAATGGGTAATGGTGCTCAGGGCCGATCCCGAGGTTGAGAATAACGCCAGCGGTTTTGCAGCTGTAAGTTCAGACAGGCATAAGGCGATGACCGCCCGCGACGTGGGAGCGGCCGGAATCATTCTTGTTTCAGGGGTTAAGTACGATCCGAACGATGAATTCGAAGCACTCCGGAATGCCGACCTTCCGGCGGGAATTCCGGCTGTGAGGCTTACGCGCAATTCAGCTTCTCATATACTGGCCGGTTCCGGTTCCACCGTTGAAGAGATTGAAACGAAACTCAATGAAACCCGCAAACCGGCATCCTTTGCCACGGGAGTTACGGTTACTGCAACCACCGATCTTACGCGTATAAACAGCCCAACACGTAATGTAGCCATGGTGCTGCCAGGCTCAGATGAAACGCTGAAAAATGAATATGTGATTATTGGCGCTCACTATGACCATCTGGGCATGGGCGGACCAGGTTCGTCGAGCCGTGCAACCGACACGGTGGCAGTTCATTATGGAGCCGATGACAACGCTTCGGGGGTTGCATTGATGATTGAGATGGCAGGCAGGTTTGCCGGAACACAAGGCAGCAATGCCCGCAGCCTCGTTTTCGTTGCTTTCAGTGGAGAGGAGATGGGACTTCTCGGTGCCAGGTTTTTCGCCGATAATCCACCTTTTGATCTCAAATCGGCCAATGCAATGGTTAACCTCGACATGGTAGGCAGGCTGAGGGAAACAGGCACCCTGCAGGTTGGAGGTGCAGGAACCGCAGCCGGTCTGCCCGATATCCTTACACAAGGTGTTGACACATCGGTTCTAAGGCTTGCAATCTCAGATGAGGGGTACGGTCCGTCCGATCATTCTGCCTTCTATGGCAAGGAAATACCTGTAGTATTTGTTTCAACCGGTGCACACCTCGATTACCATACTCCATCGGACACGAAGGAGAGAATCAATTATGAGGGTATGATATCGATTTCTGATTACCTTTATGGTATTATTCAAACGGTGGCCAACA
>VGGM01000454.1 GCA_016868515.1 Bacteroidota bacterium
TGCTATTGAATATGATTTTTTTCAGCCCACTCAACTGATTCACACCTTGGAGACCAAGGAGGTAAAGAATCTCTACTTTGCCGGACAGATTAACGGAACTACCGGATATGAGGAGGCGGCAGCACAGGGGCTGATAGCGGGTATTAATGCAGCCCTCAGGGTTTCAGGTGGCCGGGAATACATACCGGGAAGGGACGAATCATATATTGGCGTCCTTGTGGACGACCTGGTTACCAAGGGGGTTGATGAACCATACAGAATGTTCACAGCCAGGGCTGAGTACAGGATTCTTTTGCGGCAGGACAATGCAGATGAAAGACTGACAGTTAAGGGCGATGAGCTGGGGCTTGTATCACAGGAAAGAATGGTGCGGTTTAGGGAAAAGAGGAAAGGAATAGACAGGATATCAGGATGGTTAAACGAACGAAGCGTGACACCGGGGGAGATTAATAACTACCTTACCTCAAAAGGGACTTCACCTATTGGTCAGCCACAGAAGGCAGTTACGATTGCAAGGAGACCACAGGTAGAGTTAAAGGAATTTCTATCAGTTTTTGGTGAAGAGGCCACGGCTGTAATGGGAATGAATCCTCAGCTTGAGTCTGAAGTTCTCGAGTCGGTTGAGATTGGTTTGAAATACAGTGGATATATTGAGAGGGAGAGGATTGTTGCTGAAAAGATAAAAAGGCTTAACGAGCTTAGGATTCCTGATGATATTGAATATGGTGAGCTTACCTCAATAAGCACCGAAGGAAGGCAAAAACTGGCGAGGATTAAACCTTCGACGATCGGACAGGCGAGCAGGATCAGCGGAGTCAGCCCTTCAGACATTTCTATTTTGCTATTATATTTGGGACGATAGTTTGGTGTTCCACGTGGAACAATTCATAAAAAGTATTTATGAAAATTTCCGGAAAGGTTATAGATCTCCACCTGAGGAGCATATACGGGGCGGTTGTTACAATAGGCGATGGAAGAATTCTTGACATCACCCGCAGAGACGATGTTCCTGAACGGTTTATAATGCCCGGCCTGATCGACGCGCATGTGCATATAGAGAGCAGCATGGCAACACCCGGATCATTTGCAGTGGAAGCAGTCAGGCATGGCACCGTTGCAGTGGTGACCGATCCGCATGAAATAGCAAATGTAATGGGGATTGAGGGTGTCAGGTTTATGATTGAAGATGCCCGGCGCGTACCGTTGAGGTTTGTATTCGGAGCACCCTCATGTGTACCGGCTACACCCGTTGAATCATCAGGGGCAAGGCTGGACTCAACGGATGTAGGAGCCCTGCTTAAAGATCCTGATATTGGTTTTCTTTCGGAGATGATGAATTTTCCGGGAGTGCTGGGCGATGACCCTGAAATAATGGAAAAACTGAAAATGGCCAGGCATTACAGCAAGCCTGTTGATGGACACGCGCCCGGCCTGACAGGAGGGGAGCTTGAAAAGTATATTTCTGCCGGTATTTCAACCGACCATGAGTGTACCTCTCTTGAAGAGGCTCGTGAGAAGATAAAGATCGGGATGAAAGTGCTAATCAGGGAGGGAAGTGCAGCAAGAAATTTAACAGCACTGCACGCCCTTATTGATGAATCGCCTGAAATGGTTATGATCTGCAGTGATGATATTCATCCCGATGATCTTGAAAGAGGGCATATTGATCAAATTTTCCGGAAATTACTGGCGTGGGGCCACAATCTATTTGACCTTATTATGGTGGCTTCAGTAAATCCGGCCACCCATTACAGAACCGGCACCGGGCTCCTCAGGGAAGGTGACAGTGCCGATTTCATTGTAATTGACAATCTGGAAAACTTCACCGTCCTCTCAACATTCATAGCAGGCAGGGAGGTCTTTGGTGACGGAGTCGTAAAGTTCGGATACGAAAGAGTGTCGGCTGTT
>VGGM01000455.1 GCA_016868515.1 Bacteroidota bacterium
GGTCGGCGTACCATCCGGGCAGAATCGGATTCATCGCTCCGGGCATGTTGGCTCTGCCGATATCCTGCGCTATGGCAGTCGGCATTATTATGAGCGCTGCAAGGGTGTAAATTGCTTTTATTTTCATAACTAACTCTATATCAATTATTTTACTATCGATTTATCGGGGGTGGTTCCAGAAAGCTTAAACTTGTACGGCCAGGCCTCCTCCTGCGGAGCCTCTCCCGCCTGGCCTCTCCTGACTGCAATGGGCCAGTGCTCGGCTGGTGCTCCGCTCACCACAAACCAAAGGTATTCGGTCTCCTTCGGAACCTTGAATGTTGCCTTTCCTGATTTTTCCCGCAAAATGTCGCCATAAACCCTGGTTCCGTCTTTCTGGCAGGCAACAAATCCGTACCGCCAGCCCGCCTTGTCAATGTTTACTGCATTGTATCCTTCGGCTCCGGCTATCCCTTCAAACTGAAGCTTTACCTTGATTCCACCCTTCGGAACGGTAAGCTTTATGCCGTTGTAACCGTAATTCTGGGGACACCTTTCGGGTGCAATACGGTACCATCCCTCTGCCTCGGCAATAAGCACGGTGTGATGCTGGTTGGCGTGAGGCGCCGCTACCTCGCGCACGCGGGGTATATCCCATGTCATAAAACGGCGGTATGCATCAAATATCTCGTCGTTGAACTGCTCCTGCGTCAGCGAATAGATTCTTTTATAGGTCATTACGGGGTCTTCGCCCTCCTTTGTGTCGCGGCTCAGATTGCCGTAATAGTCTATGCCGCGCAGGTACGACCAGTACTCCAGCACATACGGTGAATGATACATGTTGGTTGAATGCAGGAACGCAAAATGGGTCTTCTTCATGAAGTCAACGAGGTGGTAGTTCTCGAAGGTCATCCACTCGGGATAGACATTCCACAGAAAATACTGTGCCGCCATCTCCGAAATTGCACCGCGCGGACCGGTGCCGGCATCAAGACGAGACATATGCTGGAACGAATGAACCATCTCGTGGGCCATAACGGCGTAGGGGCCCCGACGTATCCTCGATACCGGCGTCCAGAATATACCAACATCCTCCGAACCGCCGCCAAAGGCCGTGCCACTGTCACCGCCGATGACAAACACCAGCAGCTTGTACTTGTCGGAAACCGATTTCCCCTTCTCGACAAACTTCATAACATCAACATAATAGTTGTATATCCGCTCGCATTCACTCAGTATGGTCTTTACATCAAACCTCCTGTTTTCCTCAGGATCGGTCATCGGGTCGTTGCCAAACTCCTTGTGCCAGAAAATGGCAACATTGGGCGACTCAAGCATGCGGCTGAAACTGAATTCGCTGTCGGGATTGCTGAAATCATTCCCCTCCGGAACCCGGTTAATACGGGCCGGAAGTTTTATCTCCTTCCCCGCAACGGCCGGGACTTCTGCGTAAGTTCTCTGACCCGAAATCGAGGCCGCGGCATCCCCGGCCTGAACCGATTCACTGTTTCCCTGAGCTGAACCTGTAAGGCATATTGGCAGGAACGCCAGTAAAAGTAAGATAGCTCTTCTCATGATATATTGTTTTATGGTTTGTTTAATATCTTCCCCGTTTTATAATTGTAAAAGTAACACTTAAATTCTGTATTTTATTGCGCGGGCACTCTGTTATTAATCAGATTTTCATGAATTGAAAAAACCGGCACGGATTATCATCCATACCGGTCTTTATGCCAGTGCCGGGTATCAGGTATCAGGTATCAGGTATCAGGTGGCAGGCGGCAGGTGGCAGGTATCAGGCGGCCGGCATCCGGGCGGCTTCGCCGCAAAGATCGCAGGCGAAGCGAAGCGGAGTCCCGCACCGAAGGTCGGGAGTTCAGGAATATCTGATTTCTGATTGCCAATATCTGATATCTGATCTCCC
>VGGM01000456.1 GCA_016868515.1 Bacteroidota bacterium
AAGTATCTGTTATAGGGTCAGGAAGCTGGGCCACTGCAATCGTTAAGATGCTTTCTCCCAACTGCGGCAGAATCTGCTGGTATATCAACGACCGCTACGTTATAAGTCACCTGAGGAAACATCATAATAACCCGTCCTATCTGAGTTCAGTTAGTTTCAGGGCTGAAAAGCTTGTTCTGACAGATAATATTAACCGGGCCGTTGCATCTTCCCCTGTTGTCATTCTGGTAACACCATCGCAATACCTGAAAAATGCTCTCGACAGCCTGGCTTATCCTATGGAGTCGAAAACAGTATGCACGGCAATCAAGGGAATTGTACCGGGACAAAATATGGTAGTTGGAGAATACATCCACAGCTACTATTTGGTACCCTACGATAATATAGTGGTTCTTACCGGTCCCAGTCATGCCGAGGAAGTTGCCATGGAGAAACTAACATACATTACCCTTGCTTCTGCCGGGAAATCCAGCGCAAAACAGATTGCATCACTCATAAGAAACCACTATGTCAAAACCATTCTCAGCGATGACATCTTTGGCACTGAGTATATTGCGGTAATGAAGAACATCTATGCCATCGGTGCAGGAATTTGCATCGGACTCGGATATGGGGATAATTTTCTGGCCGTACTGCTATCAAATGCAGTTAGTGAAATGAAGAGATTTGTTGATTTCATATACCCGGCACACAGAGACATAAACAGTTCAGCCTACCTTGGCGACCTGCTTGTAACTGCCTATTCACAGTTCAGCCGGAACCGTGTACTGGGAACAATGATCGGTAAGGGTTACTCGGTTAAAAACGCACTTATGGAAATGACCCAGGTAGCTGAAGGCTATCCATCGGCCAGATGTATCCACGACATAGGAGAAAAGGAGAAAATCGACATTCCAATAGCTGAATCGGTTTACAGAATCCTTCATCTTGGAGCAAATCCATCAAAAGAGATTGCAAACCTCAGCAAAATAATGATTTAGCCATGAATAAAAATTTATCAGTAAATACGGGCCACCTCGGACCATTTGTAGCTACCGGGGAGATATTGGCTTTAGCATCCAGGGCCGGATTATTGCTCGATGCCCTTGTATCAGGTACTGGTGAAGGCAGTGATTTCACAGGATGGATAACACTGCCTTCCGATATTGAAAAGGAACTTAACGATATTGAAGCCTCAGCTGCCAGGCTCAGGCAGATTTCCGATACAACGGTCGTTATAGGCATCGGAGGATCATACCTTGGCAGCAGAGCCGTACTTGAGGCACTCGGTGACAGTTTCGGTCAGTATCGTAACAAAAGGGACCATCAGGTATTATTCGCCGGACAGAACCTTTGCCCCGACTATATGCATGAACTACTGACTCTTCTCGATGAGCGGGACTACAGCATAATAGTAATATCCAAGTCGGGTACAACAACCGAACCGGCTGTGGCTTTCAGGCTCCTACGGTCGCATCTTATAAGGAAAACCGGCAGGAAAGAGGCCGCTGCCAGAATTGTGGCGGTTACCGATAAGGCAAAAGGAGCTCTTCGGAAGATGGCAGATTCGGAAGGGTACAAAACTTTCGTAATACCCGATAACGTTGGCGGTCGCTATTCGGTTCTCACAGCTGTAGGACTGTTGCCCATTGCAGTTGGGGGCATTGACATCAGAGAACTGGTGAAGGGGGCATATGATATGAAGAGGCTGACAGCTGACAATCACAACGCTGCAACAAATCCTGCACTGCTGTATGCAGCCGCAAGAAACCTTCTTTATACATCAGGCAGAAATACCGAAATACTGGTTAACTATACACCAAAACTGCACTGCATTGCAGAATGGTGGAAACAACTATTCGGGGAAAGCGAAGGAAAAGATGGTAGGGGTATTTTCCCTGCCGCCGTTGATAACACA
>VGGM01000457.1 GCA_016868515.1 Bacteroidota bacterium
CCTGTTATTTCCTCTTCGTCACTTCTGAATACCACCACCACCATTATCTCACCCGTTGTTGCCGTTCTGACAATGAGGTTTCGCAACAGTCCGGCATGGCTTACCGGGTCGAAGAAAGAAATGCCCCGGCTCAGCGCAAATCCGCGCAGGGAGTTACGGATGCGGTCGGACACTATATCCTGCAGGTGACACTCCTCAATATCGAGCACCTTATCGAAATAACCGGGAATATGAAATCCGAGAGCCCCGCTGCCCGAAAAATCGTCCCCCGAGGCTATCTCATCCCTGGTAAGCCACCTCCTTGACGAAAAAGTATATTCCAGTTTATTCCGGTACCGGTATATGTCGGAGGCGCCTCTGATTGGCGGCGGTGCCTCCATTTCGATTCTCCCCAGCCGGGTCAGGCTGTCAAAAACCTGCCGGGCCTTCCATTTAAGCTGAAGTTCATAAGGCATATGCTGCCATTTGCATCCTCCGCAAATTCCGAAATGTCTGCAAACCGCCCCCGTTCTGTCGGGCGATGGCTGTTTCAGGCATACCAGCTCCCCTTCCATGTACTTCTTCTTCCGGCGTCTGACCCTTATATCGGCAATGTCGCCGGGAATCAGCATCGGGACGAACAATACCATGTCATCGACCCTGGCCACTGCATTTCCCTCGGCTCCCACCGAGGTAAACTGCACATCCTCAAGCAGGGGCAGCGGTTTCCTTTTCCCCATCGGTCAGCGGTTCCCGTTAAATGAAATGATGAATTCAAGCGACGCCACTGCTGCCGGCAACAGGCCGTCACCATGACCAACTCCCGGAATCGTAACAAGGGTCACCATTGAAGGAGAGCTGCCCGCCGCCAGCATGCCCTGGTGGAAGGTGACTGTACCACCAACTGGTACCTGGGTGTCAGCCTCGCCGTGAACCAGTAACAGAGGTACAGTCGTGTTCCATGGGTCAGTTCCATTCTCCTGCAGAGCCTGCCTGATACCCGAGTAGCCGGACGAAGAGCCGAACCCGCTGCGGAAAGCCGGATTCAGCAGGGCCGCAATGTCGGTAGTAAGCTGATCATTGATGGCCCCGGTGGAAAGCTGGCCATTGAAAAACCCCGGGATCCGTGACGCAAATGGCTCATTGAATATATCTGTGTAGGGATTATCGAAACGGTTATAGGTACGGTAGGCATGTGCAATATATGCAAGGTATGAGGGCATTGGATAGACGGCATCGGCCAGCAAACCGGTAAGCATCTCCTTAAGGTCGGCCGGACCTGCTCCGGCAGCCGATGCCGCCAGTGAAAAGCCAGCAACACCTTCCGGTTCAAACTCTTTGTGAAGGGCCAGGGTTGCCCAGCCTCCCTGGGAATACCCGAACAGAAAAAGGTCGTCGGTAAGGGTGCTGTTTATTGCAACATCATCGTCAAACTCCCTCAGGGACGCCAGCATGTCGGCAACCGACTGCACCGTGGGCTCTTTCAGAAGGTAGGGATGTGCATACTCCTGTGAGCTGCCGAAACCCGGATAGTCGGGTATGATCACCACAAAACCCATTGAGGCCACATTCTGAATCAACTGGTATGAGAAATCAGCCGGATTTACACTGGGCGCATTGGCATGAATGGTATTTGTTCCGTTCTGGAAACTTAACACCGGAAAAGCTCCGTTGGCTACCGGTACGCATACCAGACCCGATGCAGTAATATTGTCATTGTAAAGTGTTGATCTGTAGGTAATTATATACACATCAACATCGTATCTGACATGCCTGGTGAGCGCTGCAACCTCGGGCGATGCAGCGCCTATAAGGCTGATCAGGTTAATAATAGCCGCCTTCGGTGTGGTGAATATCTTCTCGCCCGACAGAAGGTATTCATTATCAGCAAAAGGGTCATCATCGCGCGAGCACGAC
>VGGM01000458.1 GCA_016868515.1 Bacteroidota bacterium
GGTAAGGGCAGCAACTGTCGAAAAACCTGCGAATGGCATTACCCAACCGTAATGACGGTACAACTCTACCCGCCCTTCCGACCATAAATTGTTCTTTGCCAAACCTTTACCGAGGAATCCGCCACCGATACTCGATAATGCACCCATTCCTACTGTGAGCTTGTATTTGTCTTCATCGAAGAGATTCTCCCCGAAGGCCAGGGCAGCTACCGAGAACCCGTGTGCCCATCCTATCGACTTCCCGTGACCGCTCAGTATCATAGCATCAAAATCAATGCTTTTATCCGAGTTTGTCAGCAATGGAATCAGAACCGACGCTCCTGCCGTAATAACAGGAATACCGGCGGCGGCCGCACCATCAATCTCAAATATCACATCAGCAGCAATACCATACAATAAGCCATGGTAACCCGATTTGATAATGTGACGCCTGAATATTATATCATCCTGACCGTATAAACCCTGTCCCATTAACAGAAGGGTCATGGCTGCTACTACAAAAATCTTAAATCGTTTCATGCTGGTTGGTTTTTTAGTTTCATCCAATTAATACTCAAGGATCCGAATCATATACCAAATGTAAACATATTTTGGCATATGTTGCCCTTGTTCTTCTGCAAATGGCTGATTTATTTCGTAACTTGGCATCTGCTTTTCCGTAATTACTATTTTTTTATAACATGAAGATTGACATACTGTTAGGACTCCAATGGGGGGATGAGGGTAAAGGTAAAATCGTTGATGTATTAACTCCCGGGTATGATATCATTGCCAGGTTTCAGGGCGGGCCTAATGCCGGACATACGCTCGAATTCAACAATGTACGGCATGTGTTGCACCTGATTCCTTCCGGTATCTTCCATTCCGGCAAAATAAATATTATCGGCAATGGGGTCGTGCTCGATCCGGCTATTTTCTTGGCAGAGGTGGAAAAGACCGGGCTGGCTGCCGGTGAGATTACAAAAAGGCTCTTAATATCACGGAAATGTCATCTGATACTACCCGGGCACCGCCTGCTTGATGCAGCCTCAGAAGCAGCCAAAGGCGTCAACAAAATCGGGTCCACTCTTAAAGGTATAGGACCTGCATATACTGATAAAACCGGGCGAAACGGGCTAAGGATTGGCGATATCATGCGGGCCGACTTCATGGAACTTTACAGGGACAGGATTGACAGGCATATTGAACTGGCGAAAACATACAAGGCCAATTTCGATATTCAGAAATATGAAAAGGGTTGGTTCGAAGGGATTGAACTGATAAAGCGATTCAATGTTATCAGCTCGGAATACTATATAAACAATGCTCTTGCTGCCGGTAAGAAGGTACTTGCTGAGGGAGCCCAGGGTACGATGCTCGATGTGGATTTCGGATCCTATCCTTTCGTAACCAGTTCAAATACCATTGCCGCCGGGGCCTGCACCGGTCTTGGTGTACCCCCGCTCATGACGGGCGAAGTATTTGGTATTTTTAAGGCATACTGCACCAGGGTTGGAAGCGGACCATTCCCTACTGAACTGCATGACACAACCGGCGAAATGCTCAGAAAACAGGGGCATGAATACGGGTCAACGACGGGTCGTCCGCGACGCTGCGGCTGGCTCGACCTGCCGGCACTCAAGTACGCCATAATGATTAATGGTGTAACCCGGCTTTTTATGACCAAGCCTGATGTCCTTACTGGTCTTGATACTATAAAGGTTTGCAGGGCATACAAATTTAACGGACTTGTAACTGAAGAGGTTCCCTTTGATCATTCAGCTCCTGCAGAACCACAATATTTTGAAATGAAAGGCTGGGATAGTGATATCTCCGCAATCAGAGAGTATGACGATCTGCCGGTACATCTCCGCTCCTACACCGAAATGATTGAAAAGGAAACAGGCGTTC
>VGGM01000459.1 GCA_016868515.1 Bacteroidota bacterium
ATCAGTTGCTGCTGTCGCAATGGTTGAACTCAAAACAGGCAGGGCCGGCGAAGATACCGGAACCTATATCAGAATTGCGGGGTCGAGGGTGGAGGCTCAGGAACCATGCGGATCACCCCGGGGTTCGGTGTTCTCGGTCAAAAACCTGTTCTATAATGTGCCTGCCCGCCGCAAATTCCTTAAAACCGACAGCACCGAATTCAGGCATATTATAAACGAGTTCCAGAAAATTGCCCTCGCCCATCCCGACATAAGGTTCAGCCTTGTACACAACGATTCGGAACTCTATTCACTGCCCGAAAGCAATTTCAGGCACAGAATTGTTTCCCTATTCGGGAAGAGCATGAACCAGAACCTCGTCAATATCTCGGCCGATACCAGCATCGTAACGGTATCGGGGTTCATTGGCAAGCCCGAATCGGCAAAAAAGGGAGGAAGTGAACAGTTCTTTTTTGTAAACGGACGGTATATGCGTCACGGCTACTTTCACAAGGCAGTTACCGAAGCCTACCATAACATCCTGCCCCCCGATACCTCTCCTGCCTACTTCATCTATCTCGAGACCGACCCATCCACAATTGATGTTAATATCCACCCCACAAAAACGGAGATCAAGTTCGAGGATGAGCGTTCAATATGGCAAATCATACATGCCACTGTACGCGAGTCGCTCGGCAGATTCAATGTGGGCCCGTCAATCGACTTCGGCCCCGAAAGCAGCTTTGATATACCCGCTGCAACTGGATCAGCCGCCAAAATACCCTGGTTCCCCGACATTCAGGTGAATCAGGGTTTCAACCCCTTTGACAACGAAGATACATACCGTTCGCACATGACAATGATGGGCGTTGACAATCCGCCTCAGTGGAATGCCGCTAAAACAGGAAGCCTGTTCAGAAGGGAAGGTGATGCATTGCCGCAACCTGCCGGTGACGGAACGGTGACACGCAACTTCTTCAATCTCAAGAACAGGTACATACTAACCCCGGTTAAATCGGGCCTTATGATAATTGACCAGCGCCGCGCACACGAGAGGATACTCTATGAGGAATACCTTGCCACCCTCGGCTCTGACCAGAAGCCCGTACAGAAAACCATATTCCCGGTAGCCATCGCCATAACCCGCGAAGAGATGCTTATAATCGAGGATCTGATGGCCGACATGAAACAGATTGGCTACGACATAAATGTGCTTAACCCAACCACTATCACAATTAACGGCCACCCCGGAAATCTGCCCCCGGGGGAACTCAAAACCGTTATCGAATCGTTTATTGCCGGGTATCGCGAAACCCAGTCAGACGTCACACTCGGAGAAAAAGAAAAGCTGGCAGCATCACTCGCCAGGGCGGCAGCAATACCATATGGAAAACCACTGGCACAAAACGAAATGGAAGAGCTTTTCGACAGGCTCTTTGCATGCAGTTCACCCAACTATTCACCCTCCGGGAAACCGGTTGTTGTCATTACACCAATCGATGAAATTGACCGGAAGTTCAGGTAGCTGGCACCTGCCATTTTGTCGAAGGTCTGAACCTCACAACCGTTTGGCCCGCAAATTGTTTTACTATAAACTCAATTAACAACAACAGTAATGATAGGATATTCGAGAGGTTTTTTCGGACTCCCGCCGGTTGTAAAGAACCTGATTCTTATAAATGTATTCGTGCTCATTGCCGACATCACGGCTGAAAGAGTGTTCAGTATGCGACTCAATGAAATACTCGGGCTGCATTTCCCCAAGTCGGAGCTCTTCAGGCCTGTCCAGCTATTATCGCATATGTTCATGCACGGCAATTTCACGCATTTGTTTTTCAACATGTTCGCCCTTTTTATGTTCGGCAGGGTGCTTGAAATGGTGTGGGGGCCGAAACGATTTCTGATT
>VGGM01000460.1 GCA_016868515.1 Bacteroidota bacterium
TGATCCCCTCTTCATTGAGGCTATCAGTTCTTTGCCGGCCAGGTGAAAAGTACCGTCTCTGCCGGTCATGGTCAGAGGTACATGCAATGTTAGTATATCAGATTCCTTTGCCAGGTCTTTGAGTTCAGAAAATTTAATATTGGGTTCTTTCCGTTGACGGGGCGGGTCGTTAATCAGTACCCTCATTCCCAATGCACTTGCAGATGAAGCTACACGCGACCCGGTATGGCCTGCCCCGATAACACCAAGGGTTAGCAGGGTTGGATCAATGCCGCGTTCAATGCATATTTTAATCAGCGCTGCTGTCAGATACTGCTTTACCGATTCTGCATTGCAGCCTGGCGCATTGGCAAAGAGAATCCCGTTTTTCCTGCAGTAGGCAGTGTCGATGTGGTCGAACCCTATGGTTGCTGTTGCTATGAACTTTACCCTGGTTCCCCCGAGAAGAGAACTGTTGCAGACAGTCCTGGTGCGAACTATCAGGGCATCAGCATTATGGATGGTCTGGCGGCTGATGAGCCTGCCCTGCATCAGTGACAGATCGGTAAGGTGTTCAAGGACTCCGCTCATAAAGGGTATGGCTTCATCTGCAACAACCCTGATATTTCCTGTTCTCTTCATTGACGGTCTGAAAACCCCTCGCATTACCAGACAATATTACTACTTTTTTACTGTTACTAAAATAACACTAACAGCCACGACAAAATATGGCGGGAGCAGGAGCAGTTATTATATATACCAGATATGCAATATGATGCGTATATAAATTAGATCAATTATAAATTGTATTTGATGACTTTTGTAAGTTTTTAATATGGAGGTTAATTCTAATTTTACGACCGCGAACACAACTGGAATGCATTACCGATCTAAGCATTATGCAAACCGGAAAAGCTAATAATAACAAATACCTAAAAATTAAACCAAAATGTACCAGGTAGGAAATCTAGTTAAAGAATTGAGTGCCAGGCATGGTCGCGACAGGGCGAGCCTGATGCCTATTCTGCAGGGTATTGTGGAGAAACACAATTACCTTACCGATGAGGCTATGGTGGAGGTTGCACGGGAACTCGATATTTCAGCAGCAGAGGTGTATGGCACGGCATCGTTCTATACGTTCCTTGATACTGTTCCAAGGGGAAAGTATGTAATAAGGGTTTGCAAGACTATAAGCTGCTCAATGAAGGGAAAAGGTGAGATAATAAGCACCCTTGAGAACATTCTGAAGATAAGGATCGGGCAAACCACTTCTGACAAGCAGTTTACCCTTCTCGAAACCAACTGCATAGGATGGTGCCACAAGGCTCCCGCAATACTTATCAATGACATGCCTTACACGGAACTCACCGAGGAAAAGGTAATTGAGATAATCAAGAGTTACATGCACAAATAATTAATCCGGTCGGAAAATGAAAAATGTTGGATTGAACAAGCTGGATTATATCTTCGAGAAGATTAACATCCGTGAGGTGCTTGAAAAGACATACAAGCTCCCTAATGATAAGATAATTAAAGAGATACTCGACTCGGGGCTCAAGGGCAGGGGAGGGGCCGGCTTCCCAACCGGTATGAAATGGAAATTCACTGCCGAGCAGAAGGACCCTGACAAATACATAGTTTGTAACGCCGACGAGGGCGAACCCGGCACATTCAAGGACAGGGAACTACTCGACCGCGTTCCTTACAAGGTTTACGGCGGAATGGTTGTGGCCGGCAAAGCCATAGGTGCTAAGAACGGCATAATCTACCTTCGCGGCGAATACCGGTATATGCTGCCAGGGCTTCTTAAGGAGCTTGATGAGTTTATGAAGATAATCAGGGAGATAGGTTATGAGTTCACTATAGAGTTCAGGATGGGCAGCGGTGCTTATA
>VGGM01000461.1 GCA_016868515.1 Bacteroidota bacterium
GGTTCAACAAGGAGATGAGGGATTTTGATGATGTTCAGTGTCAGATGAGGCAGGCTGGAACGGCTCACCTCGTTGAGATTATGGACGATCATGACCTTCTTCCCGTGAACAACTTCCAGTTTGGGAAGCATCCCGACACCTATAAGATTGACTCAACAGTGTGGAAGAGCTTCTTCACGCAGAATATCCCTGACGGTTGCTGGATAGGCTGCAACATGTCATGCTCGAAAGGGGCCGATAATTTTGAACTGAAAAGCGGCCCGTACAAGGGGCAGAAAGTCCTTGTTGACGGTCCGGAGTATGAGACGGCAGCCGGCCTTGGTTCCAACTGCGGTATGTTTGATCCTTACTACGTGATTGAGGCCAATTTTTATTGTGACACCTATGGTATTTGTACAATTACCTGGGGAACAACGCTGGCATTTCTTATGGAGTGCTACCAGAGAGGCATATTGAACAAGGAGAGAACGGGAGGCCTTGAACTGGAGTTTGGGAACACAGAGGCAGCCCTTGAACTGATTCATCAGCTGGCCAGGGGAGAAGGCTTTGGCAAGCTTGCCGGTCAGGGTGTAAAGAAGCTGAAGGAGCATTTTGTCGCTCAGGGGTGGGGCGACGAAGCGTTTCTTGATGATATAGGGATGGTCAACAAAGGCCTTGAGTATTCCCAGTATATGGCTAAGGAATCACTGGCTCAGCAGGGTGGCTACGCCATGACCAACAAGGGGCCACAACACGATGAGGCATGGCTTATATTCATGGATATGGTTAATAACCATATACCAACCTTTGAGAATAAGGCCGAGGCGCTGCATTATTTCCCGATGTTCCGTACCTGGTTCGGACTTGTAGGTCTGTGCAAACTTCCATGGAACGACGTTGAGCCGGCCGATAATGCCAAAACCGATGAACCTGCCAAGGTTCCCGAGCATGTTGACAACTACGTTACCATATATAAAGCAGTTACAGGCCGCCCATTCGATAAGCACAGGCTTATTGAGGATTCAGAAAGGGTATACAATTTCCAGAGGGTGTTTAACCTTCGGAGGGGATATGGTGTGAGAAAGTATGATGCACAACCCTACAGGGCAGCCGGACCGGTTACCGTTGAGGAGTATGAATCAAGGGCAGAGAGATATGACGGCCAGCTCCGTGAAAAAATAGGAGTTGATCCTACAGGTTTGAGCCTTGAGGAGAAGATGAAGCTAACCAGAGAATACCGCGAGAAGCAGTATAACAAACTACTGGATGCAGTTTACAAGCGCCGCGGATGGAACAAAAACGGAGTACCTACCCTTGAGCACATCAAAAAGCTGGGAATTGACTTCCCCGAGGTGATTGAGGTGGTAAAACCGTTTCAGGAGTAGGCTTCAGCCATGCTGATCCGTGTAACCTGAGGGCGTAACGCGGAATATTCGCAGAAGCACAACATATTGGTTGTGCTTTCTCTTTTTATGATAAGAATTCTTTCTGTCGATATGCAAAAGAATTACATTTGCTGTCTGACGGTATTAACACTTAAAATAATACAGACCATGTTTAAAGTAAACGAGTATTTCGGCGGCAAAGTGAAATCGATCGCCTTTGAAAATGCCGATGGCCCGGCAACCATTGGAGTGATGGCCCCGGGTGAGTATGAGTTCGGGACCTCCACTATTGAGTATATGACAGTTACCTCGGGTGCGCTTGAGGTTCAGCTACCGGGCGAAACAAAATGGAAAACCTATAAGCCTTTCGAGACATTCGTGGTTCCGAAGGATGTCAAATTCAGGGTGAAGGCCGAGCAGGATGCATCATACAGGTGTTTGTATAAATAGGGGTATCGGGTATCGGGTATCGGGTATCGGGTATAGCTAATCGAAAATCTTAAATCG
>VGGM01000462.1 GCA_016868515.1 Bacteroidota bacterium
CCGAGCATGCGCCACATGAGACGCATTTTGACGATTGCTTTTTCCAGAACTCTGGTGCTGCAGCCGTTGTAAGCCTTCCTGTCTCCTCGGTCCCGGGCAGTCCGTTGCATGACAAGGCCACCTCAGCGGCCGACTTGCTGCGCAATGTACTGACAGTTTCAAGGTCACCTGTTTTGGGTTCCACCAGCTGAAACCTGGCAGCAATCTCTTTCAAAAAGGCTGACCCTTTCTTGGAAAGAGGCTCGAGAATAATATCATCGCCGATTGCACTGAGGGAGATGTCGCAGCCGTCACCGGGCCATGGGTTGAGTCCGTATGCCGTGCAGTGGCAATGCGATGCCGTTTTGTGGCATGCAGTTCCGATAATAATTGCCTTTTCCCTGCGGCTTACATAGGTTTCGTCAACAAACTTTTCATCAATGTAGATTGCATCGAGCAATTTCAGCCCCTCGATGTCACATGCGGGGGCCCCGATTATTAATGTGCGGCCGGTGGCATAGCCTGATTTTGTGACATTCAGCCGCAACGGAAGGAAGAAAATTTTAAGCGGAGAAGCAGGCCTAGCTTCGTTGTAAACTATGCTACCGGTATTGTCTCCGGTAACCTGTTCATAGTCGAAGCTGCCGTTCTTCCGCACAGGGGCGAACACGTGCCCGTCACCTTCGGCTAGCTGCACAAGCATCCTGTTCCAGTCCTCTCTGCTGATCTTAATTGCTTTATCCATTTCTGTTACATATCTGCCGGAAAAAGGCATGGGTTTTCAATATGACAATTTCGGCCAGGTGATTATTGAAAAAGGTGACTCCGGGGTGTAACAGGTCAGGATTCTTGTCAGCCTTAAAGTGTTACCACAGTCATGGAACAAGACTGCCATTTGTCAGGAAGAAACATGACGGGTGTCAGCTCTGATAAGCTACAGAGCTGATAATCTGCGCTTCCGGGGGATGAAACAGAAAGATTGACTATTCAGAATGCCCTCTCGTAGCTTGCTATCTTCTTAAGCTTCTTTACATCCTTAAGGATAATCCTCCTGCCCTCTATCGCTATCAGGTTCTCCTCCCTGAATTCCGACAACAGCCTTATTATGGTTTCAGTTGCCGAACCGACAATACTGGCCAGGTCTTCTCGTGAAAGGTTAAGGACGTTTTCATTCATGCACCCCTCGGGGTGAAATTTCCTGCAAAGGTTAAGCAGTGTTTCGGCAAGCCTTTCCCTTACCTGCTTCCGGGCAAGCGATATCATGCGGTCTTCGGCATCATTCAGCATTGTGCCAAGCGCGGTTACGAGTGTCTTAAGTATTTCGGGATATTTTGAAGTCAGCTCGGAGAAGAATACCGCATTAATGAAGCATACCACCGAATCTTCAATTGCTTCGGCGGTCACAAGATAGTAACGTGAACCGGTTATTGAACCATAACCGAATAACTCACCGGGGGTTACGAATCTTACAATCTGCTCCCTCCCTTCATTGTCAACCTTGTATAGCTTTACCTTTCCCGAGTGGAGGCAATAAACACCCACTGCCCTGCTGTCCTCCTGAAAAACGATCTGCCCCGTTTTATAGAAAGATGCAGACTTTTCGTATTTAAGATTTTCCAGGTCTTCATCCTCCAGTGTGGAAAAATAAGACTTCTTAAATACCTTGCAATCCGTACATTCCGGCCTTTCTCTCATCAGAGTCTGGTTGTTAAGTTTCAACCCTTTAACAGGCCTTTCCGGTGATATGTGTTACAAATTTAATTGAGTTATTTAAATATCCAAATGTTCTGTGAAATAATTAACAGGTATTACGGCATCAGGCATCTGGCATCTGGTGTCCGGCATGCGGTACCCTGTACCCTGAACCCTGAACCTGCTTTCCGCCATTA
>VGGM01000463.1 GCA_016868515.1 Bacteroidota bacterium
CGCCATGGCCCTTAACTACATATGGATAGCGTTCTTCCTGATAGGATTCGTTTTTGCGCTCGTACAACTCATCTTTAACGGCAATGCTGAAATATTCAATGAACTTGTGAATTCAACATTCACGAACGCTAGAACCGGATTTGAGATTTCACTTGGCCTCACGGGTGTGCTTACGCTCTGGATGGGGCTGATGAAGATTGGTGAGAACGGAGGTATGGTAAGGGTGATGTCGAAGATTATAGGACCCTTCTTCAGACGTATCTTTCCCGGTCTTGACAGGAATCACCCTGCCTATGGTTCTATAATGCTTAACATAGCTGCCAACATGCTTGGGCTCGACAATGCGGCAACACCTGTGGGACTGAAGGCTATGAAGGAGATGCAGGAGACCAACCCGACACCCGACACCGCCTCGGATCCCATGATAATGTTCCTGGTGCTGAATACATCGGGACTTACCATTATACCCATCAGTATTATGGTTTACAGGGCACAGCTTGGAGCCGCTAATCCGGCCGATATATTCCTCCCTATTCTGCTTGCAACATTCTTCTCCACGATGGCCGGGCTGATAAGCGTGGCAGTAATGCAGAAGATAAACCTGCTGAACAGGGTGGTACTCGCCTACATTGGCGGAATGACCGCAATAATTGCGGGCATAATCATCTGGTTCAGCCGTTTGCCTCAGGAGCAGATAATGAAGATATCAACACTTACTGCCAATATGGTTCTGTTTTCAATAATTATAATTTTTATTCTGATGGCGTTGAAGCAGAGGGTGAATGTTTATGAGTCATTTATTGACGGGGCGAAAGAGGGTTTTGCAATGGCAATTAAGATTATTCCATTTTTGGTAGCCATACTGGTTGCTATCGGGGTTTTCAGGGCCTCGGGGGCAATGGATTTTCTTGTAAGCGGGATAGAAAAGCTTGTGGCCCTTATGGGTCTTGATACCAGCTTCACCGAGGCACTTCCGACGGCATTTATGAAGCCGCTGAGCGGCAGCGGGGCACGCGGACTGATGATCGATGCCATGACCACCCACGGGGCCGATTCGTTCGTTGGCAGACTGGCATGCACCGTACAGGGTGCAACCGATACAACCTTCTATGTCATAGCTGTCTATTTCGGAGCAGTTGGGATAAAAAACACCCGTTATGCTGTGGGCTGCGGACTGATCGCCGACTTTGCAGGTATCGTTGCAGCAATATTGCTGGGATACCTGTTCTTCGGAGGGGCGTAGTATTATGGCTGTTTTCAGTGAGTTAACCCTTGTAATCCATCCAGTAGATTACCATTTTCAGCTAAAATATTGAATTCATGATTATTCTCATTTCCGGCAATTGTATTCGAAGTATATTTGCGGATATGCAATATTATGCATATTGATTTGAAATTATTAATATCTAAAACGAGTTAATCATGATATGCATTTAACCGGAGTATAATAACCGATTTTAAGGCAGGGGTGAACTCTGCTTCCGACCTAACTGGCAACTTCCTTACCGATGTACCGTTCCACACAGGGTCGGTGAGGCTGGCCTGGTCGGCCGACAGGGGATCGGTATCGGTAATGACCAGGTACAACGGTCAGTCCTGGGCCAACGATATGAATGCCTTCGATGAGATAATCGGGGCAGACAGGTACCCGGGTTACCTCACCACCGACATCCGCGGAACAATCAGGTACAGGTCGTTTACAGCATCATTGGGTATACAAAACCTCTTTAACGAACTTTACTACGACAGCAAGGGCGCGGTTTGTCCGGGCAGGTTCATCACTTTTGAAACGAGTGTTAAATTTTAAAACCAACAGAAATGATCAGAAGATTTCTAATTTTAATTACAGTGGCTGCGTCTCTTTATG
>VGGM01000464.1 GCA_016868515.1 Bacteroidota bacterium
TTACCCTCACCGATGAGGAAAATCGGCAAGCCAGTAACGTGTGAGTTCAAGGATATCCACCCCGGCCAGCAATGCATTCAGCTCGGGTCCGGCATTTACTGCCCTCTCAACCATCCATCCCTTCCCGACACCAAACCTGCACGAAACCTCCGGAAGTGAAAGATCGCTCCTCAGCACATCCTCGTTTATCTGTCCGGTGTGGAAAACACTCAGAGCCTCCAGCACTGAGGTCTTACCCGATTCATTCTGTCCTATAAGACATGTGATATTGTCAGGCGACACATTCTACCAACCAGTATCGACAATCGACCTGAAGTTTCTTATTCTGAAAGCTGTAAGCTTCATAATATCCTGGGTTTAAATCCGAATATAGTTACATCGTCAACCTGCTGAGTGGGTCCTTTCCATTCCTCAAACACCTGTCCGATAAACTGCTTCTGCCCCGCAGCTTCGTATTTGCCTGCTTCCGACAGCATGTTTCTGAACTGATTGTATTTGAATTTCTTATTATCGGGCCCGCCAAACTGATCAGGGAACCCGTCGGAAAACAGGTAGAACATATCATTCTCATCAAACCTCACTATGCTATTACTGAACGGCTCCTCCATTAACGGTGCCGGTCCAATTGGCATCTTATCGGCTTTAATCTCCCGCAGTTCGCCCGCACTGACAATAAAGAGAGGCCTGTTGGCACCGCTGAACTGCAATTCATATGAGCCCTGGTTAAATATACACAATGACATATCAATAGCGTCGGGTGCCTCTCCGGGAGAGCCTTTCTGGTGAAGGGCGCTCATCAGGGCCGGAAGAGGCAGCATCGACCGCTGTATCATACCTGCATAACGAAGACTGGCCATGTAATCCCTTAAGCCGGTTTCTCCCTCACTTGTAAGGGTACCGGTGTTCTCCGCTGAATAATCTTCCCCCATGCGGCATTCTCTCAAAATACAATGCTAAATATACATCAAATTACTATTCCCCCGCTTTTGCCTGCGCCGGCATCAATTCTAACAAGTCTTACAACATTCTCGATATGGTGTGTATGCGGGAACATGTCAACCGCCTGCACTGCGTCAACGCGGTACCTGTCACTGAGCAGCAGAATGTCGCGGGCCTGCGTGGCCGGGTTACAGCTTACATATACTATTACCCCGGGAGCAGCTTCAGCTATCGCCGCCACAACGCCGGCATGCATGCCAGCCCTCGGGGGGTCGGTAATAACAACATCGGGGGAACCGTTGGTTTCGAAAAATGAGGCTGTCAGCAGATCCTTTATATCGCCGGTGAAGAAACTCGCGTTCTCTATCTGGTTCATTAAGGCATTTTCGCGGGCATCATTCACTGCTTCGGCAATATACTCAATACCGATAACCTTCGAGGCCCTTTCTGCAACGAAGCATGAAATGGTTCCGGTTCCGCAATAAAGATCGTACACAACACCCTCTCCCTGCAATCCTGTGAAATCGCGCGCAACTTCGTACAGAACCCGGGCCTGCGCGGGGTTTGTCTGGTAGAACGATTTGGCCCCTACCCTGAACCTCAAACCCTCAATTACCTCTGTAATATGATCGTTGCCGCTGTAAAGAACGGGTTCCCTGTCATGAAGGGAGTCGTTCTTCTTTTCGTTTATGATATACATGAGTGAAGTTACCTCAGGAAAGGTTCTTGCGAGAAATCCCATCACCTCACCTGTTATTTCCTCTTCGTCACTTCTGAATACCACCACCACCATGATCTCACCCGTTGTTGCCGTTCTGACAATGAGGTTTCGCAACAGTCCGGCATGGCTTACCGGGTCGAAGAAAGAAATGCCCCGGCTCAGCGCAAATCCGCGCAGGGAGTTACGGATGCGGTCGGAC
>VGGM01000465.1 GCA_016868515.1 Bacteroidota bacterium
CCGCCTGGCAAAAGTTGCAAACAATCATTTCGGCATCAAGTGCCACAGTTCATGGAGAGGACCGGTTATTTACCATGATGACGATGTGAGGGACGAATGCTTCAGAAAGTATTCCAACCCGGAGGAGTCGTTTCGCGACCATTCCGACTTTCTGGTTTCCGGTTCACGATACAGGAACCTCTTCTCACTGAGCCCGACCGATTACAAGGGATGGGCAAGGGGTTTAAAAAGTGCCGGTTATGCTACCAATCCGGCCTATGCCGATATGCTTATCCGGAAAATTGAGCAGAACGGGCTCGGCGTGTTTGACAGTGGCAGCGGCAGCGGCAGTGGCAGTGACACTGGCAGAGGTGCTGTTATTAAGAGTCTCTCAGACAGGGGATCACGTTATCCGGCGGCTGTTGCCGGCCGGGTTATCATCAGGAACAGGGTTGAGTGCATCATTGTAAATGAGTATGATACATTTGAGTCAGTTTCAAGGGGTTTTTCGCTTCTCTCCTGGGAGCTTGAAAGGTACAATGAGCTTCCGGCCGGGGAGTTGCTTCGTGCAGGGAATACTCTTTATCTGCAGCCCAAGAGGAAGAAAGCTGAATACGGTATAAGGTATCATATAGTAAGGGAGGGAGAAACCATGCACCAGGTATCGCAGCTTTATGCCGTAAAACTTCAGAGCCTTTACAAACTGAATTTTATGGAACCGGGGAGTGAACCTGAGGCCGGAAGGATGATCAATCTCAGGTAGGCTGAGTTTGTATCAGTTAGTTTCAGGATCAGTAATGACATAGCCTTCGGGTTGGAACCCCCTCAGGAGTTCGACTGTAGACATTCTTTTCCTGCCCGGTAACTGAAGGCTCAGTATGCTGATAAACCCGCCATTACAGGCGACTCTGAGAAAATGTTTGCCGTCAGTGTCAATTGTGCCCGGTTCAAGATTATGGTCTTTAATCTCGGCATGTGTTTCAAAAATCTTGCAAAGGATAATTTCATCACCTTTCCTAAGGGCTGTCCTGGCACATGGAGAGGGAGAAAGTCCCCTAACAAGATTGCGTATCTTACACGGATCGGCCTTCCAGTCAATAATGCAGTTAAGCGGGAATATTTTAGGAGCAGGCCTGATGATCTCACCCGGTTTGAGGAATTTCTTTTGCGGAACGGGGGTTACCGTGCCTTCAATGAGTGCTTTTACGGTATGTATCACCAGCCGGGCGCCTGTGCGCATAAGCCTGTCGTGAAGGTCACCAGCGTTTTCAACGGCAAAAACGGGAACCTCTTCCCTGAACAGGATACTGCCGGTATCGATGTTACTGTCTATCATGAATGTTGTTACGCCGGTTGTATGCTCACCGTTTATAATTGCATGGTTCACCGGGGCAGCTCCGCGGTACTGGGGAAGCAGTGAAGCGTGAAGATTGAATGTGCCGAGCCCGGGAATCGACCACACCTCTTCGGGGATATACCTGAAGGCTACAACAACTATCAGGTCGGGTTTGAGTTCTTTCAGAGCTTTGAGGAAATGGGGGTCTTTCAGGTTTTCGGGCTGAAGGATAGGCAGATGGCTGAATTCAGAGAACTGCTTTACGGCCGATCGGGTAAGACTACGTCCCCTGCCGGCAGGTTTGTCGGGGGCGGTAACAACACCGGCAACATTGTATCCGTTCATCAGCAGTGAACCAAGGCTTGCCACCGCAAATTCAGGTGTCCCCATGAATACAATTCTGATATTCCTGCTCATGTTCCGGTACTGATATATGATAGCAAATCTAGTAATTTTCCGTCTGTTTTCCCCTCACTGAACTTTTTTGAGACAGTTTCCGGTCATTATGTTTGATAACACGGGTCGTTTTAAGCACTTTTCTGG
>VGGM01000466.1 GCA_016868515.1 Bacteroidota bacterium
GCGGAGGATTACCGAAACGGCCATTACCAGGGATGGAGGTTATATTGTGTACAAGAGTGAGCCCTGGGTTGGTGATGCTCAAATGAAGCTATATGACAGTAAGGGAACAGAGAGGGCTTCCTGGGTTTGTGCCACCGGGGCTCAGTTTACCTATGATTCAAGATTTCTGCTGTTCACAATAAAACCTGCCTATGAGAGGGTAAGGGAACTCAGGTTAAAACGTGCAAAACGCGAGGAGATGCCGGGCGATACACTTGCAATCTGGAATCTCTCTTCATCGGGAATTGAAAAGATACCCGGTATCAGGTCATTCAAGGTCCCGGCAAAATGGGGAGGCTGGATGGCATACCAGACAGAGCCGCCGGCAAGTGCATCAGGAACGGCAGGCGAGGAGAAGCGTCAGAAGAGAGAATCGGCTGCCAATGGCTACAACCTTACATTAAGGAGTTTATCTGACGGAAAAGCAATAGAAGTTCCATTTGTTAGCCAGTTTGAGTTTGCCCCGGAGACACCCTATATGTGGTTCCTCTCAACAGGTGACGATAATGGTTTTAAAGCGGGCCTGTACCTGTACGATTTTGCAAGGGGAGAGAGCAGACTTCTGCTGGCGGGCAAGGGGGCATTCAGACAGATCAGCTTTGATCGCAACGGTACTGCAATAGCATTTCTATACAACGCCGATGAGGCCGACAAGCTGTCAAACAACTATACCCTCTGGCTGGCTCCTGTTAGTGGTGAACCGAAGGAGGTTGTCGGAAAGGAAAAACCAGGAAAGCCCGCAGGATGGGTAATAAGCGAAAACGGGAGGGTCACTTTTTCCGATTCCGGCAGCCGTATATTCTTCGCCACGGCACCGGCAAACAGGCAGCGCGATACTCTCAGGCTGGAGGAGGATTACCCCAATGTTGACATATGGCACTGGAACGAAGAGGTGCTGCACACCCAGCAGGTAATAAACCGGTCGAGGGATGCCCGTCGCTCATACCAGGCTGTGTACAACATAAGCAGCGGCACTGTTCTGCAGCTTGCCACGCCTGAAATTCCCGAAATCACTCTCATAAAGGGAGGCGACTCTGATGTTGCCGTTGCCATATCAACAGGCAGGTATCAGGTTGAATCGATGTGGGATGCAACACCCGGCAGGAGTGATGTTTATCTTATCAGCCTCAATGACGGATCGCGGAAACTTCTAAAGGAGGGCTTCCGTGGCAGGATGCAGCCTTCCCAGGGCGGCAGTTACCTTGTGTGGTTTACCGCTGCTGACAGTTCGTGGTACTCAATCAGGCTGTCTGACATGAAGGAACAGAGGATAACATATCCGTCTGTCATTAAGGCAGCAAATGAGACCAATGATGTCCCCAACCCTCCCGGTTCATATTCACTTGCCGGGTGGATCAGGGATGACAAACACCTGCTGGTTTACGACCGGTACGATATATGGAAGGTTGATCCTGCCGGCCTCTCTGCCCCGGTGAGGATTACCACGGACGGAAGGGAGAAGAGCATTGTTTACAGGGTTATAAGGACTGAGCGCGAGAGAGAATTCTTCGTTGAAAATGAGAAGCTGCTACTTGCCGGCCATAACGACATTACAAGGGGTGAGGGTTACTATTCAGTTTCCATTTCAAAACCCGGTATGCCTTCAACCCTTCTGGCAGGAAGCTACAGCCTGAACACCCCCCGGAAGGCAGAAAATGCCAATACCGTGGTTTTCACTAGGGAGACATTCAGCGAGTTCCCCGATCTGCATATAGCCGACATTGATTTCAGAAAACCCGTCCGAATAAGCGATGTCAATCCATAGCAGAAGAATTTTATATGGGGTACTGCTGAGGTAGTATCGTGGACCTCAC
>VGGM01000467.1 GCA_016868515.1 Bacteroidota bacterium
GTAAGCAGTGCCATTGACGACCTGCAGGTAATTCATGAATTCTTCAGGGAGGGCGAAGCCACTGAAGCCGAGTTGCAGAAACAGTATGAGACTGCCCTCGGCCTGACCGAGGCCCTTGAGCTCCGCAATATGCTCCGCAATGAGGAGGATGTGCTTGGAGCGATTGTAAAGATCAATGCAGGTGCCGGTGGAACCGAGAGCAACGACTGGGCCCAGATGCTGATGCGCATGTATATAAGGTGGGGCGAGCGGAACGACTATAAGGTAAGGGAACTTGATTACCAGTCGGGTGATGAGGTTGGTGTGAAATCGGTAACACTCGAGTTTGACGGTGAGAGGGCTTACGGCTATCTGAAGGGGGAGAGCGGCGTGCACCGACTGGTAAGGATATCCCCGTTCAATTCACTCGGGAAGAGACAAACCACTTTTGCTTCGGTTTTTGTTTCACCGCTGGTTGATGACGATATTGAAATTGAGATAAATCCGGCCGACATTACCTGGGAGACCTACCGGTCGAGCGGGGCAGGCGGTCAGAATGTCAACAAGGTTGAAACAGCCGTTAGGTTAAGGCATCATCCCAGCGGACTGGTGATTGAGAACCAGGAGACCCGGTCGCAGGGCAAGAACAAGGAGAATGCCCTGAGGATACTGAAGTCGCATCTCTATGAACTGGAGCTTCGCAAGAGGATGGAGGAGCAGGCGAAGATTGAGGGCAAAAAGAAGAAAATTGAATGGGGCTCGCAAATAAGGTCGTACACACTTCACCCCTACAAACTTATAAAGGATGTCAGAACCGGTTATGAATCGGGCAATGTGATTGCAGTACTCGATGGTGACCTGAATGATTTCATAAAGACCTTCCTGATGGAATTCGGGGGTTCAGAAAGTTAGCCGGCCGGCTCCTTAATATGACAAATAGCATTGATTATATGGTATTGCAGCATTTTAATTTGTAGCCCACCAATTCAAATCATATGAAAGAGGAAGAAAGACTCTTTTCCGGATTCAGCCCGGTTACCACTGAAGAGTGGATTGAACGAATAAACAAGGATCTGAAAGGGGCCGACTTCGGGAAGAAGATGGTATGGAAAACCAATGAAGGGTTCGAGGTTATGCCTTTTTACAGGAGCGAAAACCTTGACGCGACAGGCCATATAGGAACTCTTCCGGGAGAATTCCCTTTTGTTCGCGGAACCAGGACGGAGAGCAATGCATGGCTGGTAAGGCAGGATATTGAGGTTTCAGACTATGCCAGGGCCAACAGCAAGGCTCTTGAAATCCTTATGAAAGGTGTAGACTCACTGGGCTTCATTATTACCGATCCCGATTCGATGACCGAATCCAACATGAGAACACTGCTTGAAGGTATCCATGCCGGCAGTATAGAGATTAACTTCAGCACCGCCGGTAAGGCAAGGGAACTGCTGGGTTTCTTCATGAAGGAAATGAGGAGCCGCAAGACAAACCTGCCCGACCTGCGCGGTTCAGTTGAAGCCGATCCCCTCGGCAGGCTGATGATTAACGGAAAGCTCTGTGTATCAGTCGACCAGGGGCTTGATTATCTGGCATCTCTCTTCAATGATTCAGCAGCCATGGAGTCTTTCAGGGTGCTTAATGTCAATGCTGCCAGTTTCAACAATGCCGGAGCCGATTGTGTAACAGAACTTGCCTTCGCCATTTCGCTTGGCAACGAGTACCTTTCACAGCTCACATCAAGGGGTATCGGCATTGAAACAGCAGCAGCGAAAACCGGTTTCACTTTCGGAACAGGCCCGAACTATTTCATGGAGATTGCGAAGCTGAGGGCTGCTCGCATGTTGTGGGCAGTTATTGTAAAAGGTTACAGGC
>VGGM01000468.1 GCA_016868515.1 Bacteroidota bacterium
AAACTATTACCAGGTAGTACCCAGGAATGCACTGGAAATGGTGCTCTGGATGGAGTCGGACAGAATGGGTTACCTTACAAATACCGTTACCCGCAAGGCACTTGCCATTCAGCAGAATGTGGTCCAGAATGAGAAGCGTGAGAGCGTCGACAATGCCGCATATGGTCACAATTCTGCGCTGATTGCACGTACCCTTTTTCCCGAAGGTCATCCATACAGTTGGACTGTAATTGGCGAGATGGAAGACCTTTTTAACGCTTCCATTGACGATGTCAGGGCATTCCACGCCAGGTACTACATTCCCGGTAATGCCACCCTTGTGGTGTCGGGCGACATAAGCAGGGAAGAGGTGAAAGCGCTTGTTGAGAAGTATTTCGGAGAGATACCGGCCGGAGAGAAGCCTGCCAGGCGTCAGCCGGTGCCGGTTACTCTTAACGAAACAGTCAAGCTGTACCACGAGGATAATTTCGCCAGGGCTCCCATGCTAACCATGGTATTCGCGGGGGCAGAGAGATATTCGAAAGACTCATATGCCCTTAATTTCCTCGCAGATATTCTGTCGGGAACGAGGAAATCGCCTTTGTACACTGTGCTTGTTAAAGAGAGAACGATGACTTCCAGGGCCTCTGCCTCAAACAGTTCACAGGAGTTGGCCGGGACTTTCAGGTTTTCTGTTACAGCCAATCCGGGGATAAGCCTTGCCGATGTTGAAAGTGCAATCTTTGAAGCGCTGACACGATTTGAGAAGGAGGGTTTCAGCGAAACCGAACTCCTGAGGATTAAGGCCGGCTATGAAACAAGCTTTGTGAGCAGGTTTGCAAGCGTTCAGGGTAAGGCTTTCCAGCTTGCAGAATACAATATGTTTACCGGCAACCCCGAATACTACAAGGAAGACCTCGCAGCAATCCGGGCCGTTACGGCAGACGACATAAGGGAGGTCTATATAAAATACATTAAGGATAAAAACTTTGTGGCGACAAGTTTTGTGCCACGCGGACAGGTTGACCTTGTGGCCGTCAATTCGGTTAAGGCTGATATAGTTGAGGAGGATGTTACACAGGCATCGGAGGTAGATATCTCAGTTATTGCGGATGAGAAGATTGAGAGGAGTGTTACCAGGCTCGACAGGTCGGTTCAGCCCCCTGTTGGCCCCGACCCTGAAGTCACAATTCCTTCAGTATGGACGGCGGAGATGGATAACGGACTGAAGATATGGGGTATAGTTCACAATGAACTGCCTCTTGTTCAGTATCAGATCTCCATTCCCGGCGGTCAGATGTCGGACGATGTAAACAAACCCGGGGTGGCAAACCTCGTAGCAACCCTGATGAATGAGGGAACCATGAACAAGACTCCCGAAGAGCTTGAAGAGGCAATAGCCCTTCTTGGTGCATCAATATCATTTTCTTCGGGAACCGAGGAGATATCAATAAGAGTAAGTTCACTTTCGAGCAGGTTTGAGAATACACTTGAACTTGTTGAGGAGATGATACTTGAACCGAGATGGGATGAACAGCAGTTTGCGCTTGCAAAGGATCGTATAATAAACGGTCTGGCACGTAACAAGGCCAATCCCGACTACCTTGCCTCAAGAACACTCAATACCCTTATCTACGGTGACGACCATATTCTCTCACACGACCAGCAGGGAACCGGTGAGAGTGTTGCAGCTATCTCCGCTGACGATCTGAAGAACTACTGGGAGAAATATTTCTCACCTTCGGGTGCCAGACTGGTTATTGCCGGCGATGTTGACAGGGAGAGGGTTACGGCGGCGCTGGCCGGGCTAACGGAAAGATGGGCGGCTAAGGAGGTTGAAATGCCGGTACTTCCGGCAGTTGAGC
>VGGM01000469.1 GCA_016868515.1 Bacteroidota bacterium
GCCTGCCGTCGGGACCTGTAAATACCTGATTATGACCAACTGTCACAAAAGGCGACTCAGGGTCCTCAACTGTCACGCCATCCCTTATGATATACGATTTGCCTTCCCTCACATAGGCCCCGAAAAGAGGGTTGTTTTCATATTTTGTATACGGACCGTAGATATTTGTCGCCGTGGCATACCCCACCGCGTAACCCATCGTCCACGACGAGTAGAAGATATAATAAACTCCATCATTCTTTATTACATGGGAACCCTCTATCCCGTTTGAATCCCACGCCCTTTCGGCGCTCTGGGAGAATAGTTCCACCGGTTCCTCCTTCAGTGTTACCGTTGCGGTGTCGAGTTCCGCCACAAATATTTTGTGAATGTTTGTCCAGCCGTTGTTGAAGAAAGCATAAACTTTTCCGTCCTGATCTTCGAACAGGGTGAGATCGTTCGACGGGAACGACGTAAGCGGCTTCTCATGTGTTCTCACCGTATATGGCCCCATAATATCGGAGGCTGTGGCCACACCGCAGGCATGAAAATGCTTCATGCCGGGGTCGGCGTAGCTTCCGCTGTTGTTCTGACAGTTGAATGTCAGGAACCAGGTGCTTCCGATCCGCCGCAGCTCGGGAGCCCAGAAGCGGTCGCGGTACCAAACCGTCGAGTCGAGGGCGAAGGCGTCGATAAGCAGTTTCTCAAACTTCCAGTTTATAAGGTCATCGGAAGAGTAAATCTTAACACCCGGATTCGGTCCGCCCCAGAATGGCTCGCAGGTGCCCACGGCATAAAACTTTCCTTCCCACGGAACAATGTGGGTGTCGCGGAATTCCAGTCCGTTTATAGGATTGGTCCATTCAAACTCCCTGCTGGTGCACCCCTCAGTCAGCATACCGGGAATGGCAACTGCCGCAATCAAAATCAATCTGGATAGCGGTTTCATAATATCTGTTGACTGGTTTGTCTTTTAACGTTACTCTGACTCCAAAGATAGGAATAAATGTATTTTTCACACATAAAACACGCATCACGGGCCTGACCCTTCTGTTGGGCAGGTCACAGGAGATTGAGATATTTTTTCCAATAACCGGCCGGCCTGGATGCCGCCTCCCGCAACCCGGGGGGCTTTTTACTTAAATACGGCGATAACCACACCATCGGTTTTACTGCTCCAGTTGCGTACCGGGATGGTGCGTCCGTTGAACTCGATTGTCCATGTCTCATGCCTGACGGTGGTTACCGGAATGTCGGCACCCCTGAGGAATGGCATGGCCATAAAGCTTCTTATAGGTTCGCCTGTTCCGTTACCGTCGCGGCCGTCGTCGTAGCAGAAGAATGAAATTGCAGTCGACTTTTCATCGGCAAGCACCGGGGTTGAAAGAGGTATGCCGTTGACAGTAAGGTTGTCGCGTCCGTTTACAACAGCCTGGCCCGACGAGAACACTGCAATTACCGAGAGGCTGTCGTCTGACGGGAGCGCTGCAAGAAGCAGTCCTGCAAGCGATGCCGCAGGGGGGAAGGTACGCAGGTAAACAAGCTGATTGTCATTTCTGAAGGGTTCGAAATAGTAGATTATCTTTCTGAAACCGGGGTTGTCAGAAGTCAGGAAAAAAATGTATGAATGGTTACCTGCCAGTTCTACCGGACCCCATGATCCGTCGGCCTCCACAATGGTTTTTGCCACTTCGTTACCTGCAGGATTGCCGAGCAGATCGGCCCTGTAGATTGCTATATTCACCCCTGCGGCAGGCTGATTGGTACCCAGCGTCAGGGCCCTTCCCCCAACCTTCACCACTTCAGCCGTAACCGGCTCAATCACCAGCGGCTTTT
>VGGM01000470.1 GCA_016868515.1 Bacteroidota bacterium
TTGTAAATTTTTGTCATGTACTTAGATGAATTTTAGTAATATAAATTACTTTTCTGCTCTTTTTCGGAATTTAATTCTTTCAAATTTCCTGATAATTCTGGCACCGGCATCAGAATAGAGAAGGAAATAGAGTAATAAGGTGCTGAGCAGAACCAGACCTATGTTTACGGTAAGGGTATCGGTTTTTCTGCCAAAGAAGTACTTTGATGGTGCGAAGAAATGTGTCCGGAACATAGGGAACCCGCCTGGTTCGGAGTCCTGGTAAACGGGGTCATAGTTCTGTATAAGCCTGTTGCGGTAAATAAATGATTTGTTTGGTTCGTAGGTTTTGGTAATAATCTCCTTCAGCTTTATGTTGTGGTAGTCATTTGCAAGGTTTTGTGCATCTTCACGGTAAAGGTTTATGAAGTCATCCTGCCTTTTCGCGTTCCGGTTGGCTATAATATTAAAAGAATTTCTGGTTCCTGCAAGATAGGAGTGGAGCTGAGCGAATAACTCTTCTGTGAGTTTTCCCTCCTTCATCTGGCCGATACCCGGGAATCCCCCCGTTTCTGATATGGTTGCCAGTTTCTCAAGTTCATTAACAAGAAACGCTAAGGTACCATGGTTGCCAATGGTATCAGAACCTCTCAGGAAGTCCTGATAAATCTTCCGGAGGGCATCCTCAGCCTCCTTAATTCTGTAGTCGAGGTTGAATATGGCAACACTTCTCTCCTTGTCTATTTCATAGAAAATTTTTCCATACCGGTTATCCTTGAACTGTGTTACCATCAGGGCTTCATAGGTCCATCGGGTTGGCATCAGTTCGGCTATTACCGGCACCTTGTCAACGCTTCCTATTGACCGGTTAAGCTTGTCGAACGGAAACATAGCTCCGCTGAGCACCATCATGGGTATGATGAGCAGCGGTATCACAATATAGATTGTAATTGCAGAGTTAAGCGACGATGAGATTACCAGACCCAGCATGTTGGCACAGAAGGCTGTTGCAAAGAGGGCAGCGAAGTAGTTGACATACATGCCTTTGATTCCAAGTATCGGGTTTGCCACAGCCAGAAACAGGCCGGTCTGGATGACAGAGATCAGAGCCATTATTGCCACCTTGGCCAGCAGGTAGCTGTGGCGGTTCAGGTTCAGGAAGCGCTCCCTCCTGAGTATTATTCTGTCGCGGAATATCTCTTCAGCGCTTACAATTAACCCCAGGAAGAGGGCTACTATTATGCTCATGAAGATATAGATGGGAATATTCTCGTTCTCCTTGAAAATATATATATCGGATGAAGGATCGGCAATGTACCGTATTATAAATGACAGAACAAAGCCGAGAACCGGGGCTTCGAGGAGCGTAAGTGCCAGATACTGGCGGTTGGCTGTTTTTCCTTCTATATCTCTTTTCAGGAATAGTGACAGCTGCCTGAAGAACCCTGGCCTTACGAGCGAAGAGTGAGGTTTTAGGACAATGCGTTGCACTGTACCGGAATCCCTGCTCTCATTGAATGTTCTGCTCCATTCGGATGGGGTGATCTTGCGCCGTGCCGTATATCTGCCGAATTCATCGACGACCTGAGCCTCCAGTATCCTGAAGATCGTTTCAGGGTTCACATTACCGCATGAAGGGCATTCGCCTATCTTTGAATTTATTTGGGCATCAGCGGTTTTAAAGTATACAACCGACTCCACCGGGTTGCCGAAATATGCCAGGTAACCTCCCTGGTCGAGGATTGCAACCTTGTCGAACAGTCTGAATATGTCTGATGACGGCTGGTGCAGTACAGTGGCAACAAGCTTTCCTTTCAG
>VGGM01000471.1 GCA_016868515.1 Bacteroidota bacterium
CCGGCAGGATTTTGCTACCTGGGAATTGCAGGGCAGGGAGGTGACCATTGAAATTGACAATGTTAAGCAGACCCCGGCCGATCAGCTTGAGACACTATGGCAGTATAACTATCGTTCACTTCTGAATTACCTGGGTTTTGCGCTGAACGGTGTAAGGGGCAGGGTTACAAATGCCTCAGGCGGTGAAGGTATAGCTGCAAGAGTGTTTGCTGAAGGGCATGATACTGACAGCTCGCATGTATACTCAATTGCACCTTCGGGTTATTATAACAGACTTATTGATGCCGGAACCTGGGCATTCAGGTTCTCAGCACAGGGTTTCCGCGATACTGTTATCAGCGGTATTCAAGTCATGGCATCGGAGCCAACCTGGCTCAATGTCGCCATGCAACCAATTGATAATACAGAAGATACCCTGCGTACAGACAGATTGCTGGCAATGCCCAATCCATCGAACGGTGTATTTAAAATACTGCTGCCCGAGAACAGCTCGGGTGAGATTTCTGTTGAACTTGCCGACCGGCTGGGAAGAACGGTCTGGAGGCAAAATGTCTATTATCAGGATCATACACCTGCGGTTATTTCGATACAGGGTCTTTCGCCCGGAGTATACATTATCAGAGCCAGACTTAATCAGGCCGGAAGGCTTTACCACGGCAGGGTCGTGATTTTCTGAGCAGCCTCTTAAAAATAAACCGGTCTCCTTGCATAACAGGTTAAAAGGAATATTTTTGCATCACAATTACCGGATATCACAAGGGGGGGAGAATGAGATACCTTTTTTCAATTACAGTGGTTTTATTGGCAGCCACAACATCAGGCTATTCACAGGGAGCTTACATACCCCCTGAAAAGCCAAAACTTATTGTCGGGATTGTAGTGGAACAACTGCGTTTCGACCAGCTTGAAAAGGTAAGGGACAACCTTCTTGAGGGAGGAATACGCAAACTGATGAATGAAGGAACAACCTTCAGGAACGCCTCTTTCGGGTATCTTCTTACCCAGGGAGCTCCAGGATTTGCAACCATTCATACCGGAACAGAACCTGCTTTTCACGGCATACCCTCTGACGAGTGGTATGAACCGCTTAAGAACGAACTGATTTACTGTACGAAGGATATCGCGGTAAGCGCTACGGGGGGAAGCTTTGAAACCGGCATGCATTCGGCGGTAAACTTGCTTGCATCGACTTTCCCCGACGAGCTTAAGCTTTCGGGCGACCGCAAATCGAAGGTGTTCGGCATAGGCTTCAGGGAGTATACCGCCATATTCGGGGCCGGACATGCAGGCGACGGCGCGTTCTGGTTCGATGACAGAACAGGAACATGGATGTCGAGTTCCTATTATATGAGCAAGCTTCCGGCATGGGTGAATGATATCAATGCACTGAGATTTCCCGACAAGTACCTGTCGGGAAAGTGGGAAAAACTAAGGGAAGATTCATACTACTCGATAGCATTGCCTGACTCATCGGCGCATGAAGCAGGTTTTTCCGGAAGATTCATTTTTCCTTATGACCTCAATCAGATGAGCCAGTCGGGAAAGCTCGTGAAAAGCCGTGAGTACACTTTACTAAAGGAGACACCATTCAGCAATTCAATGACAACCGAAATGGCAATAAGGCTTATTGAAGAGGAGAGCTTGGGTGTTGATGAACATGCTGATTTTCTGTCGATTGCCTATAGCGCGACCGACTATATCGGTCACAGGTTCGGTCCGTCATCAGTGGAAGCCATCGATGCAATATACAGGCTGGATGCAGAGGTAGAGAGATTGCTTGAGTTCCTTAACGGG
>VGGM01000472.1 GCA_016868515.1 Bacteroidota bacterium
TGATTGACGGGTGCGAAAGGGTTTCAGTAACATTTTGGCGGCCGGGATATAAACTTGTTAAAGGGAGATAATACAGAGACATGGAAGGGGTGGTAAAGTTCAACTGTCATTGGAACCAGTCGGGGGTGGTGATCACTGACGAGCAGTATGAAATTCTCAATTACTGGAGAGAGGTTCTGTTCAACATGGACCTGATAGGCGCCTATGAAAACGGGGTTGGTTTCGGCAATCTGAGCATGAGGACCGGAAAGACAAATCAGTTTGTTATCACAGGTTCGGCTACCGGCGACATACCCGAGCTTGAGCCGGGGCATTATATCAAAGTAAACTCATTCAATATTGACGATAATGCCGTAATGTGTACCGGGCCCCTGAAGGCCTCATCGGAATCGCTTAGTCATGCGGCGATATACACGGCCGATCAGGGCACCAACGCCGTTGTCCACGTTCACGAATACGACCTGTGGCGGGAGTTAAAGGGAGAATTGCCCACAACGGGCGAGGAGATGGAGTACGGCACCACGGGCCTTGCGAAGGAGATACTACGTCTGTTCAGGGAGACGGATGTAATGGAGAAGCGCATTATTATAATGGGAGGCGACAAGGCAGGAATACTAACTTTCGGCCACGATATGGATGAGGCGGTAGGGGTTCTTATGCAGTATCTTAAGAAATAGGTATCAGGTATCAGGCATCAGGTATCAGGTATCAGGTAACAGGTATCGGGTACCAGGTACCTGGCACCCGAAACCCGGTCCCCAATTTTTTTCTTGCATATTCCGGCACAATTATTTAATATTGCAGTCCGATTTTCATCGGGGGCCCATAGCTCAGCAGGTTAGAGCACCTGACTCATAATCAGGGGGTCGCTGGTTCGAGCCCAGCTGGGCCCACAGAATGTCAAGAAGTTACAACCTTAAAAGTTGAGTCCACTCCGAAAAGGGGAATTATAATAAAACATAAAAATTAATAAGTATTGATAAAAACAACACACTGGAAAATGTTCTGCTCAAAATTGTTTGTCCACTGTTTTCTAAGTTAAAATAATAGAAGAAAACGGGTACCAGAGCAGGTTTTTCCATGGTTTTAAAAGTTCTTTGACATATTTGTTTCGTAAAGTTAAGCATTCTTACAAGATTGATCCACAGACATCTACAGTAAGCCCATGTTTTCTGTTTGATAAGGCCCCTGTATTTTGATTTGTTGTTTCTTAATGGGAACCCGAGTTGAAAGATGGTTGCTTCCACATTATTTCGTTTGTGTAGCTCTTCTTCCGACCGTCCCTTCATCTGACGACGTAAGTGAGATGAGCGGATAGCAAGTTGACCAAAGTAATAGTAACCAGAGGGAGCTGTTATTCTCCACCTGTCTTCCTTACTGTTTTTATGCTTTTTAACCAAAACAGCCTTCATTTGCTCACCTGTTTTTGTATCGGTGACCAATAATCCTTCCTGGGTCATCTCTAAATCATACTTTGACTCGAAGCCCTGGATACCGGTAAAAACCATGTCGATATTTTCACAACAGGCATCATTAGCAGGACTTTGGTATGCTCCATCGGCATAAACCTTTTCAACTTTTTGTCCGGTAACTTCAGTTGTGGCCTCAATGGCTGGTTCAACAAATACAGTGTCTGGAGTGTTTGCCTTTTCAACAATCACGTTGGTAATTAGGTTAAGATTGTCATTGGCGCAGGTCTCAGTAATATTAACACTGTAACCTTTCACCATCTGCTCACCTTTATTACGGTAAGCACTTTCAGGGTCATGTGGGGATTGAAGGCTTGATG
>VGGM01000473.1 GCA_016868515.1 Bacteroidota bacterium
ACATTTCTCCCGAGAGGATAGGCACCTCACTTTTTCAGGCCAGAGCGCAAAAGCTTAATGTGAATCTGATAGCCGTTGATGAAGCGCATTGCATTTCACAATGGGGTTACGATTTCAGACCCTCTTACCTCAGAATCGCCACTCTAAGGGACATGGTTCAGCCCGGGGTCCCTGTTCTTGCTCTGACTGCCACAGCCACAGATAATGTTGTTAAGGACATAATGGAGAAACTCAGGTTCAGGGAATCAAGGGTTCTGAGGACAAGTTTCAAAAGGCCCAATATATCATACATTGTCAGAAAGGTCGAAGACAAGGATAACTTTCTGGCCGATACCTTGCGGAAAACCCGGGGAAGCGGGATAGTGTATGTAAGGAACCGGAAAAAGACCAGGGAGATAGCCGAGATGTTGCTCGGCAAGGGTATTCCGTCTGATTTCTATCATGCCGGACTACCGCCCGAAATGAGGGAGAAGAAGCAATCGGCATGGACTGCAGGAAATACAAGGATAATCGTTTCAACAAATGCTTTCGGAATGGGTATCGACAAGCCTGATGTCCGTTTCGTTGTACACTGGGATATTCCCGACAGCATTGAGTCATATTTTCAGGAAAGCGGCAGGGTGGGAAGAGACGGTAAGCCTGCTTATGCAGTTATGTTATGGAATGAGGAAGACAAAAGGAGACTTATCGATTCTGTAAGACTAAGATTTCCCCCAGTGGAAAGAATAAAGGATGTTTACGATGCCCTTGGAAACTACCTGGAAATTCCGATCGGGTCAGGCAAAAACAATGTCTACGATTTCGACATGGCCGGGTTCGTCTCAAAATACAGGCTTCCGGTAAACGAAACCTACAACAGTCTCATTCTACTCCAGAGGGAAGGATATATTGAGTTTACTGAGGAAATAAACAACCCTTCAAGGGTCCATTTCATTGTCGGGAGAGATGATCTCTACAAGTTTCAGGTGGCAAACATATCGTTCGACAGTTTCATTAAACTCCTGCTACGTTCCTATACCGGTATGTTTTCTGATTATGTAGCGGTAAACGAGGAGTTTCTTTCAAGGAAGACCGGGGTGTCGCGCGACACCATTTACCAGTACCTGTTAAGACTGGCCTCCAATCAGATAATAAGCTACATTCCGGGCAAGAAAACCCCGCTGGTTATATACACTGAGGAGCGGCTCGACCGTAAATCGCTTAATATATCTCCTGATAACTACCTGAGGGTCAAGGAAAAATATCAGCTAAGGCTTGAAAAGATGCTTGACTATGTTGAAAATCAATCGAAGTGCAGGTCTGCCATGCTTCTCGCCTATTTCTCTGAGGAGACGGAACGTTGCGGTGAGTGTGATACCTGCAAGGCACGGAACGAGCTTGAGCTCAGTAAGTATGAGTTTGATCTGATACTGGAAGATATTAAGTCAAGGCTGGAAGCAGGAGATCACGATCATGCGTCACTGGTAAAGGCGATTGATTACCAGCAGGAAAAAGTTGTCAGGGTAGTGAGGTGGCTCCTCGATCACAACAAGCTTGAAACCGATGTTCTCAACAAACTCAGATGGAAGAGTAAGTGAATTTATGGTTTACAAGTAATAATTGAGCTATTTTTGCATCTCAAATCATGAACCCCATGGGTGAACCAAAAAGTGGCGTATATGCGCCACAGGTAATTGAATTTATAGCCGTTGCCGATCAGTTTTGCAGGCATCTGTCAAGGGCATCCGGTTACAGACCTTCAGAGTTTCTTAAGGTGATGCAGCGGCTGTTGCCTTTCCTTTACCTGAA
>VGGM01000474.1 GCA_016868515.1 Bacteroidota bacterium
TACAGCGACCTCCTGTACCAGTCTAACGAGCTGGGGATCTGTCACCCCCATAGCGGATGGGGAAATAAGATCATGGCTGGTACCTTTCACTGAAAGGTAGTCGTTCAAGTATTCATAATATTGTAATTGAAGTCTTATCTGAGTCCGCTCTGATTCAAATTTTTCAAGCTTTGCCATGATCGATGCCCCTTCCCTGCTTATATCAATAAGCCGGTTATCGTCTCTGAACCTCATAAGATCATCCTCAGCTTGTATCAATGATTCGTTAATGACTTCCAGTTGGTCCTCTATGAATTTGATTGTGGAGACAGCCGTTTGTTTTTTGAGGTCAAGTCCCTGCTGAAGATATACCTCCATCAGCATGTTGAGATAGTCTGCTTCCTGTTCCGTTTCGGGGCCTGTAAGCGACAATGATAATACCGATGCATCCTCATCGATGGTGTTGATCCCCAACTTGTGTCGGTATTGATTAGCCAGGACCGCTGCCGGGGCAAACCAGACTCTGTATTTGTTCGAAGCAGAAGGGTCGTACCGGAATTCATTAGTATCTCGTAACTCTACCCGAAAGTCAAATCCCCTGGATTTAAACCTGTCTCCGAAATGTAAAGTAGTATCAAACCTGAACCCATCATTCAGTTCAATTCTGCAATTGTGTTCTGAGATTATTTTGAGGTAAATCTGAGTTTGTGGCTGAAGAATAGTATCATTGGGTATTAGAACGAAAGGCGAATTTTTGTACATACGGGTTTCAGCTATATTCCTCCTGCCTACACCAATATAAATTATGTGGAATTCAGGTAATGAATCAATAACCCTTTTGTGAAGGGTAAAAGATTGAAGTATCCCTATTTCATTCTTTATATTCTGCCTGTTTCTGAACAGGTCGCCTCCGGGTAAAAAAGTTTCAATGCCATAAATCCCCCCCCCCATCTGATCGTCTTTGATCAAAAGCGTTGAAGAGACAGTGTAAATCTCCTCGGAATAACGATTAATACCATAGGCAATAGATACAGATAAGAATAGCGCTATGGCAAACCAGTACCAGTTGCTAATGAACAGAGAAAGGTAACGCTTAAGGTCAATATTGTCATCTTCCTGGAAGCCTGATGGATGAGGGGTTGTGCTCATTTTTTGTATACTATTAATTTGTTTCTATCAATGATGGACTTAGCTCAGAAATGATAATCCTCTGACATTCCTTCTATTTTTTGAAGTAATTGATAAGTAACAGGGTTGTAGTAATTGCAGAAGTAACAGATGTAAGAATGAAGGAGTATGTTGGCAGATTAAGATTGAAAGCCTTCTTCGATTCCGGCTCAACAATTATAACATCATTCGGCAGAAGAAAATAAGCTTCATTAGCCAGTAAATGCTTATCCTGTAGGTTGACCGGAAATGTTTTCGTTCCACCTTCGGCCGGACGTATGACCAGCAGTTTATCGCGCCGGCCGTAATCAGTAATGCCCCCTGCGCGACCAACCGCTTCCAGGACTGTAATATAATTGCTATAATTGATATAAGTACCAGGAGACCTTACCTCGCCTATAACAGTAAATTTAAAACTGAGCAACTTACATTCAACCGTTGCATTTTTGAATACAGTTGCCACCTGTTGCTGAATCCGCTGCCTTGCTTCATCAAGTGTAAATCCGGCCACTTCAATTTCTCCCACTGCGGGAATAATCACCGTCCCCTCCCTTGTAACATCATGACCGTATAGAAACTGGCTTGCCTCACTCTGCATATATGCCGTTCCGCCATATGTTCGTGATTCAGCCAGAAGATC
>VGGM01000475.1 GCA_016868515.1 Bacteroidota bacterium
AATTTAGCATTCCGTAAGTTCCTGTATAATCTCTGTCCGACTTTATGCCTCTTCTCTCGCCACGCATCTCAGGAAAGCCTGTTTTTCAGATTACAGGTTTGTTACTAACCGGACCAGTAGAAAGGTTTTTCTGTTTGCCATTACTCTTACTTATTGCACTTTCCACAACCGTATCAGCCCAGGTAGAGATCAGATCCGCACCGGCTGAGGGTTATGGTGAGCGGCTGGCTTTATACATTGATACAATGAGGATTGTTGACAGCCATGAGCACCTGGCTGACCCGGCATTTGTAAAGCACCTTAGCTTTCTCGACTTCATGCTGCTTCTGCACCAGTTCAATTATAATGATTTTGTTTCAGCCGGACTTTCAAGAAGAAACTTCGATAAACTGTTTACTCAAAGGGTAAGTCCCGTTGAAAAATGGAATATTATTGAGCCCTACTGGCAGAATTCATTCAATACTACTTATAACAGAATCGCACTGATAGCTGCCCGTAAGATTTATAATGTTGATGATATAAACCGAAGGAGCGTTGATACATTGTCACGACGGATTGCAAGGGCCTATCAGGATCCGGGGTGGGCGAACCATGTACTTAAGGATTTGTGCAGAATTGATTTTATCATTCAGGATGGTGAGGAGAGACTTTCGGGTATTGACAATGTTTTGTATGTTAAGCGATTCACGGAATGGCTTACCGTGAGGTCAAGAGGCAGGATTGACACACTGGCAAGAGAGCAGGCAATACCAATTACCACCCTTGAGGAATTCGTTGCTTCGATGGAGAACGAGTTTTACGCAGCAGTGAAGAATGGTATTGTTGCCGTAAAGATCAACATGGCATATCACCGTACACTGAAGGTGGATTTTGTAACCGCTGAGGATGCCAGGAAAATATTCAGAAGTTTGAGAAACGGCGGAACGGAAACTGTACTTACATGGAACGAGGCAAAGCCTTTGCAGGACTACATGTTCAGGATGCTGCTGGGACTGGCCCGCGACTTTAGTTTACCGGTGGTAATACACACTGGCTTGCATTCAGGAAACGGTAATTTCCTCGAAAATTCGAACCCGTTGCTTCTTGCCGGCACATTTATGCAGTATCCTGAAATAAAATTCGGTCTCTTCCATGGCAGTTACCCGTTCGGAGGAGAAGTCTCCAGTCTGGCCAAGAATTTCCCGAACGTATATATCGATCTGAACTGGGTGTATGCCATCTCGCCCTCGTACAGCGAACGATATCTTAATGAATGGCTTGAAACTGTTCCTGTGGCAAAGATAATGGGGTTCGGGGGTGACTTCAGGGTTGCAGAAAATGTATTCGGGGAACTCGAAATTGCCAGGGAGATAATTACGAATGTACTGGAGAAGAAGGTTAGGGAAGGATGTTTTTCCGAAGAGGAGGCGATGAGGGTTGCCCGTATGATATTACGTGAAAATGCAATTGCATTCTACAGGATAAAAGTATAGGGTTATAATACTTCCGGGGGTTTTCCTCCGCAGAGTTTTGTCAGAATTCAATCCTGAAATTGAATACCGGTACAATCCCGATACTGTAGATATTGTAAGTTTCAACCTTGCCAGAATCATAAAAGAATCTTTTTCTGAAAATATTCTCTCTGTCTGTAATGTTTTGTATGTCAAGCATAACTATCCAGGAGTTTCCCGGATTATTCATCCTGAAACTTATTCCTCCGTCGAGTCTGAAGAAACCCGGGAGGCTTTCGTCGTAGGTTCTTGCGGTAAGGTAAACAACTCTTCTCTGAAGAATTGACCGGGC
>VGGM01000476.1 GCA_016868515.1 Bacteroidota bacterium
TAAGTCCGGATACCCTTACAAACCACAGGTCGGCCAGGGGGGTGAAGGCCAGGACAGAAATCAGAACTGTTACCACTATTCCCATATAGACTGCAAAGTTTGCAAGGGTACGATAATTCTGCCTCCTTTCACCTATTAGTGCTATTTTAACCTCCTGATAGGATAGTCCCATACTTCTGAAGATAAACACAAGTGAGTTCACTACCGGAAGGACTGCAAGTGACTCGAGTGCCATATGACTCCGGCCCATGAAGAATGTGACGAACGGATGCACACCGAGTGAAAGCATGGAGGTCAGGGCAAGCGGATAGTAGAACTTCGAGATTGATCGCAGTGTAATGTTACCATTGGCTATGTCTTCCTTCCGAAGAAGAGCCTTTATTGTACTATCTGCCATAATCCTAGTGGCAACAGCTTCAATCACAACAGCCAGTGTCATTGCGGCTGCGCCGGTGTAGGCGCCGGTAACTCCTGCCGAGTAAAGGGTCAGTCCGGTTCCCACAATAACCACAAGTCTGACGAGTGTACCATAGGTTACTTTTCTGGTAAGATTATGCCTTATCAGAATCCCCTGGTAAAACCTTCTGTATCCTATTGAGGCAGCCCATGGCAGGAAGATAAACAGAGCAGTATGGGCCAGCCTTGCAACCTCTTCGGGGACCTCCATCAGATCGATGGCAATAAAGTTAAAGACCGGCGGGATAAGAATAACAAGCTGAGTTGCAGTTATAGCCGCATTCAGTATGTCTGCAAATCTTTTAAGTTTTCTGTATGAATTCCGATCCGTGACAAGTGCTGTTGAAGCACTCATCAGCATAATTATGGGCGATTCAATGATCATGGCAAATGCACCGGCAATTCCGAAGGCAGCAAGGTTAATTTTTGCATCTCCGAGCCGCGCAATAAAGGCAATGAGAATAGGCTGCTCGAGGGCCATCATAAGCCAAGTCAATGCCAGAGGACTCCAGAATAGAAAGATTTTGCGGTATGTAAGATTATCTGAGGGAACCACTGTTGTTCAAAACCGCAAAGATATAGTTTTACCCTTTACCGCCCTGTTTACACAAACGGTTCCATTTTTGCACCATAGAGGATAGTAAGTCTGTCTGCCAAGAACATTTTTTAATACCTTTAGAATCGAATCAGAATCAGAACTTCCAAAACCGACGAAGATGAAAGCAACACTGCGCAAACTGCTTGTTTTGATAATGATAACGAGCGCTGGCATAAATATTATTGCCCAAAAGGCAGTCTTAACAACCAATACCGGCATGACCATCGGTTTCGGCCTGGGAGGATCGTACCAGAAAGCTGATGTCCTCAATTCATTAGGGGCCGGCTTCGATTTCTGGCTAGGTCATAACTTCGCCAGGAGTGAAAATTCATTTCTCGCTGCCGACTGGAAATTCAGATTCGTGGCCGCTGAGAACAGGGCACACGATCACAGGATAAACCTTGACGGTACTTTCACCAACGTACGGTTTGCTGCATTCAATTATGACCTTGAACTTGGATTAACCCTTAACAGGCTTAGGGAGAGAACCGGACTGGTGCTGTCGGGGTTCGCAGGTGCAGGCATTACTCACGGAAGAACCTTCACAGACCTCCTTGATGCCTCAGCCACACCCTACGACTTTACCGGCATTGACATAAATAAGACACGGCCTGAGATATATGCCGACCTGCTTGATTTATCTGACGGCGAGTACGAAACCAGGGTTGCAAACAAGGCCGCACTGATGCCCACACTCGGATTCTTCATAGGCTACAGGTTT
>VGGM01000477.1 GCA_016868515.1 Bacteroidota bacterium
AGTTTCATGGTTCCTATTTCCTGATGCGGTTTACCGATTCAACCAGCTCATTCCACGACTGGTCGAGTTCCGTGAGGTAGGCCCGGCCGTTTTCGGTCAGTTCGTAGTATTTGCGGGGCGGCCCCTGCTGCGACTCCTCCCAGCGGTAGCTGAGCAGTCCGGCGTTCTTCTGCCGGGTGAGGAGAGGGTAGAGGGTTCCCTCAACAACTATCAGTTCCACCTCCCTGAGTTCCCTTATAATGTCGCTGGCGTAGCAGGAACTGCGCGAGAGTATCAGCAGAATGCAATACTCGAGTATTCCTTTCCGCATCTGTGCCTTTGCATTTTCACTGTTCATGGCTAAATGTTTTTAAAGTTCTTTCTTACCCGTTCAAACTCGTTCTTCACCGATTCCTTAATGTTGTGGATGTTTACCGGTTCACCCTTCATCTCGATCTTCTGGGCAGTGGTGCGGGCTTCGGGAAGCACTATCCATAGTATAAGGTATGCGAAGATGCCGAGCCCGCCGGCAAATATCAGCGCCAGGAAGATAACCCTGGGGATGATGGGATCGAGATGCCAGTAGGCTGCCAGACCCGCCGCCACACCTCCTATGATGCGGTTGTCGGGATCGCGGTACATGCGGCGCGTCGATGATGAGGTGAATTTCTCCTTTGCCGAGAAGGTATCCTGGTCGACAAAATCTTCGGGTGTACCCATGATTTTCATTACCTCACGAACGTCGTCAATTGTAATTACCTGACGGTAGGTGCCAAGGCGGGCGCGGAATAGTTCCGACATGCGGACCTCAATGTCGGCCATTATCTCTGAGGCACTATCCTCACCGGTGAAGTGAAGCTCGAGCGACCTGAGGTAGGCCTTCAGATCGTGGTAGGCATCCTCGTCGATGTGAAAGGCGTACCCCCCGATATTGATGTTTAATGTTACCTTCATTTTGTATTCGTTTTAATATGGTACCTTAGAAAATATAAAAATAGTTTATGCAAAGATATATATAAAAATATATACTATGCAATACATAGTAGTGAAAAAATTAAAATATTCGGTAAACGGGGGGAATTGACCGGTGAATGGTTGCTGGCTTCGCCCTCCGGAGCCTTCTTCGACCTCCGAAGCTTTAGCGTAGGAGGTGGCGAAGGAGGGTTGCTGGTTGCTGGTTACTGGTTACCGGGTTAATTTATTCTTATATGATCCTTTATGGTGAAGGTGATGATGATGGGATTGCAGTCGGGAGTCAGGGCTAATAGCCTTTCAGGAGAAGTGCTGAATTTCACGAGCTCTTTCAGCTCAACCCCTGCATCGCCTGCCATTTTCAGGAATGTGATTGCATCTATCGGATAGCTGATTCTGCCGTCTTCAAGATATCTGAGTAAGGAGAACAGGTATTCCGGATCGGATGGAAAGATTCCAAAAACATCGTCAACAGTTTCAATGAAGGCAGCCCTCCGGTTTTTCTTGTCGGCAATAACAAAAAGGTCTTCAGACTCAAAAATTCCTCCCCACCGGCCCGGACTGTACTCACGCAGGTCGGCACTGGTAACCACCCTTTTCATCAGTATGTAGTTGTCATCTGTCTCGGCAATTGTTTCAATATCGTACTTTCCCGGCACCGACAGCGGATCGATATATTTGTTATAGGGCATGGCATCTCTGCCACGGAAAATTATATCGGCCGGTATCAGGCTCTCTTTGTTTAGTATATAGACTGTGTCCGATTCCGGGGTGTAAAGCTTATAGTTGCCCTGAAATGTGTGGACATTTATACTTCCATA
>VGGM01000478.1 GCA_016868515.1 Bacteroidota bacterium
GCGTTGGAGGCAGGTGGATTATTACCTACGAGTGAAGGAATCGGCACGTTGGGTATCAGAATATCCTTGGTCTCCTTCCTGTAGATATCAACTATAAGTGAGAACCTGTTTCTCAATGCATTAAGGTTAAAGCCAAGGTTAAATTGTTCGGTTGTCTCCCATCTCAGCTCCGGGTTTGCAATTCGTTCGGGAGCCGATCCGGGATAGATTACCGGATCATCACCAAATGTGTATCGGTAAAATGAAGAGAGGGTAGATATGTAAGCAAAGTTTTCGATATTGTCGCTTCCATTTCGTCCCCAGCCGGCACGCAGTTTCAGGTAGTCGATAAAGGTGAATCGTTCCATAAAATACTCATCAGAAATATTCCATCCCAGTGAGACAGATGGGAAGTATCCGAATTTATTGCTGTCTCCGAATTTTGAAGATCCGTCCATCCTGAAAATTAGAGTGGCCATATACTTATTCCTGAAATCATAATTTACCCTTCCGAAATATGAAAGAAGGGCGGTATGATCCATTCCTCCGGCAGTGATTGCACTAAGCTGATTAGTAGCCATATCGAGATAGGCGAATCTGTAATCATCAATAAGAAGGGTATTCTTCGACCCGTACAGGTTCTCAAACCTGTACTTCTGTGCAGTAGTACCGGCAAGTGCATCAACGGTGTGGTTTCCAAAGCTCTTATAGTAGGAGATTACATTCTCCAGGTTCCAGGTGAACCATCTGTTCAGTCCTTTTGACACTGAGGGGATATCATTTTTGATGTTGGATGTGATATAGTACTCAGGAGTATAATTATCATCCATACCGTACGCAAGATCGATACTGTATGACGATTTGAATTTCAGACCCCTTGCCAGGTTGAGTTCGCCGTACAGGTTTCCGACCAGTTTATCAACCTGTGAACTGGCAAAAAGGTAATTGAGAGCAGCAACCGGATTGACAATCTCCTGCGATGCGAAACCGGAAGTACCCCATGAACCATCCTCATTTCTTACAGGTGTAACAGGATCGAGGTTTACAGCCCTTCCAAGAGGGGATCCCCACTCGAGATTGGGAGTAACACCCCTTCTTGTAATATGGGTATAGGCAAGATTTTGTCCGATTACAATCTTGTCATTGAAAGCATCATGATTACTGTTAAAACGGAGGGTATACCTTTCAAAGTTTGACTTGTCCCTGGCAACGATGCCATCCTGTGAGAAATAGGAGAATGATGAAGAGTATGATGATTTGTCTGTTCCGCTGGTAAGAGATGCCTGAATATTCATAACCGGGGCATTCCTGTAGAACACCTCCTCCTGCCAGTCGGTACCGGCAGATAGCTTCAGAAGATCTGCCTGACTGAATGGCAGAGGCAGCTTGTCATTATAGTATGCTTCGTTAAGAAACTGAGCATACTCCCTGGCATTGAGAAGATCCATCTTTTTCCATGGATTCTGAAGTCCATAGTACATATCGTAGGAGAGTGTTGCGGGCTGGCCTTTCCTGCCCTGCTTTGTAGTAACAAGAATGACCCCATTTGCACCCCTGGTACCATAAATTGCGCTTGAGGCAGCATCCTTCAGAACCTCAATACTGGCAATATCGCCCGGGTTAAGATAATCCATCCCACCTACCGGAACACCGTCGACAATAACAAGTGGCTGTGCCCCTGATGGAGAAGAAATACCCCGGATCCTTATACTGATATCATCGCCGGGCTGTCCTGAGTTTCCCATTATAAGTATGCCGGCGGTCTTTCCCTG
>VGGM01000479.1 GCA_016868515.1 Bacteroidota bacterium
GAACATATTGATGCCCTCACCCAGTCGTACATGCGAACCAAGGCTAATAACCTTGATGAGTTCAACCAAACGATGGAACTCAAGACCAACTCTTCGAACAACACGGTGTATGCCGATGCAGACGGCAACATAGTATATTATCACGGAAACTTCATGCCACGCAGGGATACTTCATTCAACTGGTCAGGAACCGTCGATGGTAACAATCCTGCAACCGAGTGGCAGGGGCTTCACGACCTCGATGAGATGATAATAATAAAAAATCCGGCTAACGGATGGATCCAGAACTGCAACTCAACACCATTCACCGCTGCAGGCGAGTACAGTCCGAAGCGTGAGGACTATCCACGCTACATGGCATACGACACCGAGAATGCCAGGGGTATTCATGCCGTTATGGTTCTGAAAGACAAGAAAGATTTCACCCTTGACGGGCTTATTGAAGCAGCTTATGATTCTTACCTTCCGGGTTTTGCCGAAAGCATACCGGCTGTTGTGGCGGCATACGACGTTGTTGCCAAAACCGACAGGGCACTGCGTGAGAAACTGGCCGGACCGGTTGAGGCTCTCCGCAACTGGGATTTGCGGTTCTCTGTTGAATCGGTTCCAATGTCAATTGCACATTACTATTCACTTTCACAGTCAAGGCAGCCAAGAGGGGAAGGCACCGGCGGCGGGCAGCAGATATCAAGGGAAAGGAGACTCGTTGATGCTCTTTCAAGGGCTGTGGATGAGCTTACCGGGGACTTCGGAACATGGCAGACGCCATGGGGCGAGATAAACAGGTTCCAGCGCCTTTCGGGTGACATAAACCTCCGCTTCAGCGACGATGAGCCAAGCCTGCCTGTGGCGTTCGCATCTGCAAACCACGGATCACTTGCTGCCTATGGTGCATCAACATACCAGGGATCTAAAAGGATCTACGGCACACGCGGCAACAGCTTCGTAGCTGTTGTTGAGTTCGGCGACAAGGTGGTAGCCAGAAGCTCACTGGCCGGCGGAGTCAGCGGCGATCCGGACTCACCTTACTTCATGAATCAGGCCCTCGACTACACCCTTGGCAAATTCAAGGAGGTGCAGTTCTACAAGGAGGATCTGTTGAAGGCTTACACCAGGAAGTATAGGCCGGGAAATTAGGTATCGGGTATCGGGTATCGGGTATCTGGTATCGGGTGGGCGCCGGACGCCGGGTAGCCTATCTTGTATACAGTACCTGAAATGAAAACAGGGAGGCACTCTTTGGTGGTAATCCGTTAATATCCATCAGGTTACCAGGGCGGAAATAGCCAAACAACGAAATTAATTGCCATCTGTCCGACAGCTTATACCTGAGGAAGATGTTAAACTCATTCCCAAAATGGTTTCCCGACGCCACCTCCATTGTGCCCATAAGCCTTGTATCTTCAGGAGCGGGAATGCCCAGGTGATGAAACGCTATCTCGGCATAAGCCCCCTTAAGTGGGGTAAGCTCCAGAACAATCTCGTTATCTGTCAGATTGATTTCACCCTGTATCAGGCCAGCGTCCTTAAGTTCCTTCAGGTGTTGGGAAAGAGTAGACCGGGCAATGGGCAACTCTTCAGCCATGTCGCCGCTGTAGCAGCATTGTGATGAGTTTTTCGCAAGGTAGTCCATTATAAAGACCCGTGCCGGGTGACCCAGAGCCTTAGAGTAACGGGCAATTTTCCCCTGGTTTTCGGTGTACCGGTTTATCTTAGCCGGCATAGCATTTTGTATTTCGTAAAATTAC
>VGGM01000480.1 GCA_016868515.1 Bacteroidota bacterium
GGATGCTCGTAGTCTGCTATTGTATCGCCAATCTCAAAATCATCAAGTCCAACAACGGCACAAATGTCACCGCTCCTCACCCGCTCAGCCTTTTCCCTTCCCAGTCCCCTGAAAGTGTATAGTTCCTTAACCCTGACCCTGTTTCTAACTCCGGCCTTTTTGCACAAGGTATAATCCTGCCCCTCACTTATATCACCCCTGAATACCCTGCCAATGGCAATCCGGCCCACATAGCTGGAATAATCAAGGCTGGTTATCTGAAGCTGCAGGGTACCGGGGTGATAAGGCGATTCGGGAATTACATCAATTATGGTATCAAGCAGGGGTCTGATGCTGTTTTCCCTGATCCTCCAGTCTCTCCCCATCCATCCATGTTTGGAGGAACCGAATAGTGTTTCAAAATCGAGCTGCTCTTCCGACGCGTTGAGATTGAACATAAGCTCAAATATATCTTGCTGAACCTCATCGGGCCGGCAGTTTTCCTTGTCAACCTTGTTGATTACCACTATCGGCTTCAGCCCCAGAGCAATTGCCTTCTGCAGTACAAAGCGGGTTTGAGGCATAGGACCCTCAAGGGCATCGACAAGCAGCAGTACACCATCAGCCATGGTAAGTACCCTTTCAACCTCACCCCCGAAGTCGGCATGACCCGGTGTGTCTATAAGGTTAATCTTCACGCCATTGTACTCTACGGCAATATTCTTTGCGAGTATGGTAATTCCTCTTTCGCGCTCCAGTTCATTCGAGTCGAGTATCAGGTCACCATGATCGGTTCGCTGGTCAATTGCATTGCATTCCTTTATTATACGGTCAACCAGAGTGGTCTTTCCATGGTCGACATGAGCAATTATTGCTATATTTCGTATTGATTGCATACCGTTATTTACAGGCCGCAAAAGTAACAAAGTCAGACCGATTATATCACATAAATAACCGGAAATTAGTTTATAACAAAAAATTCCTATATTTCGGTGTAATTAAAACCAGGAAGCTTATGAAAAAAATGTTTCTAGCACTGCTGACGGTAATTGTGATGCTGTCATGGACCGATGCCTTTGGCCAGCTTAAGATCAAGGTCGGTGAAAAGGTTCCCGAATGGGTATTCCAGGATGCCGATAAAAAGGATTTCACCATGAAATCGTGGGAAGGAAAGGTATTGCAGATCAACTACGTCGATCCCGACGAGTCTGACCTGAATGACGAGTACAACGATTATCTTGACAAGGCAGTTGATATTGACAAACGGATAGACCGGGACCACTTCAAGGGATTTGGCATTGTCGACTGCAAGTCGACCTGGAAGCCAAACAGTCTTATCAGGATGATTGCCGGAAACAAGGCAAAGAAATATGACACCACAATATTGTTCGATTATGATGGCAAGCTTCAGAATTCATGGGGAATGCCCAGAGACAGTTACAGCGTTGTTATCGTTGATAAGAACAGGGTATGCCGGGCTGTTTATACCGGTAAAATCGAATCATCGGAGTTCGAAAAGATAGTGCAGCTGATAATACAGCTCACAAAGGAGTAGAGGAAAGACCGGCGCAAGCCGGTTTTTTTTCTTACAGCAACGGCACTCCGTTAACCCGCAACCCGAACCCCTCAACCAGTAACCAGCAACCAGCAACCAGTAACCACGCTACCCCTCACTCACATCCTGAATATCGCTTCCCAGCCTGCTCTTAATCCTTTGCAGGTCATGCTTCAGCCCCGCCACCGTTCGTATCAGCTGCTTCTCGGGAAT
>VGGM01000481.1 GCA_016868515.1 Bacteroidota bacterium
TCCCCTCCCTTTTAACAATGTACATATGCGGTGTGTGGGTTGCACCCCATACCGGATATACCTTCTGTCCCTCATCATGAAGGTATGGGAATGTATAGCCTTTTTCTCCCGCCCTTGCGACCATGTTGTCAAAGCTGTCCCTTGGCTCTACCTCAGGATCATTCGGATTTATGGCAATTACAGGAAATCCCTGACCCTTGTATTTCTTATCCAGGTCAATCAGCCTGTCCTGATATGCAACGGCATAGGGGCAATGATTGCATGTAAAGGTTATAATAAAGCCTTTTGCTTCGGGAAAATCGGCCATTGAAACCATTTTACCGTCCACGTTCTTAAGCCTGAAGTCAGAAACAACATCCCCGGGCTTGTAACCCTGTGCAAACGCGGCAACCGTAGCTGCCATAACGATGATTGAAAAAAGTGCTCTCTTTTTCATGATTTGTTGGTTTTTATAATACATATCTATTTAAGCCTTGGTTCCACAATCCTCCTTAAGGTTGTGTAGTCTATCTTCGAAGAATGAAACTGCCTGAAATCAGCAGAATAGAAGAGGGTACCCGGAATTGAACCCATCCAATCGGGGTGAACCTTCTCAATCCAGCTGTTGGCGTCAGGGTCGTCAAGAAGTATTACCTTCTGGGTAATATCAAACCGCTTAATAAAGGGTTTTACCCTCGATTCCATATGGTCGGGATTGTCGAGGCTTACAAGTACCAGCTTGAATTTCCTGGTTTTCATTTCTGATGCAAACTTCAGTATATCAGGCATTTCCTCAACACACGGCACACACCATGTTGCCCAGAAGTTAATCATGTACACCGTATCGTTCTTCTGCCTGAGAACGGGCTCGAAGCTGTTAAAATTCATTACAGGAACACTCTGGGCCTGAATTGCAGCGGCCATTATAATACCGGCAATTACGGCAAAAATCTTCATCATAAACGAAACTTTTGACTTATAGAATAAACAGAACAGCCTCCATATTGTTCACGGACTGTCTGTTAAAGAAGAGCTTATGTCACGAAGATATCAAAATGACCCGGGTGCCTGCCCTGGTTCCGGCTGTGTGATAAAAGGGCTTTTTGTAATCAGCCGTTGTGATTATTCAGCTTTTTCCCGAGGGCCTTCCTGAGCTGTGTATGGTCGGGCAGGTGAAGGGTTATAAAGCCCTCTGAGGCAGCACCTTCGATATTTGGAAGCAGGTCGTCTATAAAGAGGGTTTCAGAAGGGTTGATATTATACCTCGAAACCAGTATCCTGAAAATCTCCGGGGAGGGTTTCAATAACTTTTCGGCCGACGAGACAACCCCGCCGTCAAACCATTTGAAGAAACCGTGTTTTGCAGTAAGAACTCCAAACATATCTTCCGGGAAATTGCTGAGGTAAAAAAGTGTGTAGCCACGCTTTTTAAGGCTTTTAAGGAGGTTTGTGTTCTCTTTAAGGGGAAACAGCAGTTCCTCTCTCATCATAAAAACCCGGGCTATTTCCTGCCGTGTGAGCACCGATCTTTCTCCGATTGACAAGATCGCTTCGTTAAGGGTTATGGTTCCCTGGTCGAGCCTCTGCCATTCGGGGCTATAATATATTTCTCGCAGGAAGAGTTCGGTCATTTCCATAGTGTCTCCCTTTTGTATATGGAATGATAATGGCTGGTAGCTCACCAGCACATTACCGATGTCAAAAACAATGTTCCTGATTTTCATTGACTTAATACAGCCGGGGGGGTTATTTGGGCAAACGG
>VGGM01000482.1 GCA_016868515.1 Bacteroidota bacterium
GACGAGCTTCCCATGCTGATAAACCTCTTTAAGGGTGATATGAAAATCGTGGGGGTACGGCCTCTCAGCAGGCACTATTTCGAACTCTACACACACGAAATGCAGGAAAGAAGGGTCAGATACAAACCCGGACTGCTGCCTCCCTTCTACGCCGATATGCCGGTTACGCTCGATGAAATCCAGGAGTCGGAGAAGAGGTACCTCGACTCATACGACCGTAGCCCGATACTTACCGACATCAGGTACTTCTTCAGGTCAATATGGAATATAGTTTGCCGCCATGCCCGCAGCAACTGACAATATAACCGGAAGGTTTATGAAATACCTTTGGCGGCACGCGGGAATACTACTTGCGCTGTGGTTTGTTGCCGTCCTGGTATTATCTGTAATTCCTGGCCCGGCATCCTTAGATCTGTTTGGTTTGGAAAATATCCGTCTCCGCCTGGATTATATTTATCATATTGCGGCCTTCTTCACCGGCGCAGCCCTGGCACTGCTGAAACTGTACATTCACTCGGGCCCCCGGCCTCCGTTCTACAAAATTATACTTACCATAGCCGGCATCACACTCTTTTCAGTATTCCACGAATATATTCAGCTTATCATTCCATACCGTTCATTTAATATAAATGACATTATAGCCAACCTGTTCGGAGTCTTTTCCGGCTCGGCAATTATCATTCTGATAATGATAAAACCTAATATGACTATCGGTAATGATTAACATAATTTATTTTGCAAGGTGATACACAGGCGATTAGCAGTCTATCAAACAGTTTTTCCCCAAAGTATCTTCTGTTAACCTTATAGCAGAATTCATCGAGATAATTTTGAATGTACTTTTTTGAAACCATATGATGAACACCCAACAAAGATCTCTTGGCGTTACTGATCATTGTGTGAACCCAAGGGAGAGGTTTTTCCTCATCTCCAGGTTGAGATTTCTCGGTCAGATGAGTCCAGACATGGTCCTTAATGTTTGTATAACTCGAATAGTTATCTGTCTTAATAACAGAGTCATAGTCAACATTATGATCAATAATGTTATCAATTGTTGTACCTTTAAGATCCTTCATTACCACCATACGGACAAATCGAAACTTCGTTGGTTTCTTTCGTTTTCCCACTGTTCCAAAATGATGAACCGTACTGGCCATAACCATTACAGGGCTCTGCTTCTGACTACCTCGACCCCGCTTCCTTTTTTCGCTTTTTCTTTCATCAGTGGATTTTTCAGTATCTACGCTCTCAAAAAATCCCTCATCAAGCTCAACAATCTTGTTGATGGGGTAGTTTCCATCTCTGGCCCCCATTGTTTGCCTGAGCTTCTGCATCATGAACCAGATAGGCTCGTAATATTTGTGCCCAATCTGGCGTTGCAACTCCAATGCGGAAAATCCTTTCTTGGTACTGGTCATAAGGTGTATGGCAATAAACCAGTAGCGGTAAGGAAGTTTGCTGGCCTGAAGAATTGTACCACTTCTAAGAGTCGTACGAGTGGAGCATCGCTTACATTGGAACTGAAGAATACTCTTCTGCCAGTAATGGTCCTGACCACCACACTTACGGCAGGTAATACCCTCCTGTTCTCGCATCTCTTTGAATTTCTTGACACAAGCTGTCTCGTCTGGAAAGTCTTCGATGAATTTGATTAGATTCATGGCAAATATTTTCCAACAATATAATCAAAATGTTTATGTTTACCGATACTCATTAAACCTAAAATTGTCTTA
>VGGM01000483.1 GCA_016868515.1 Bacteroidota bacterium
AAATAAACTTCGCCGGGTCGGTTTTGAAGGTTTCGAGGGTGATGACGCGGGCGTAGCGGCCGTAGGTTAGTGAGGCGAAGGTGCTGGCCTGCACCTCGGCGGCTTTGATTCCGGTGTCACCGAACTGCAGGTCGCGGGTGGCGCAGGCGTCAGATACCACAATGCAGTCGAATCCGAAGTCGGCTGCAGCCCTTACGGCAGCCTCGAGACACATATGCGTCTGCATTCCAATAATTACCAGCCGGTTAATTCCCTTTTGCATGAGGTAATCGTAGAGGTCGGTTGCCACGAAACTGTTGACAGCCTGCTTGGTAATAACCTTCTCGCCATCGAGCGGAGTTACACTTTTGTGGATATCGGCTCCCTGGGCAGCATCATGCTTAATGTGGATTACCGGCAGTGAGTTTTTGCGGAAGGTGGCAAGTATTTCTGATGCTGCCGTTGCCGCAGCATCGGCACCAGTCAGACCGCGGGTCCGGTTGCCGAAGGAAAGTAGAAATCCTGGATATCAACAATCAGCAGTGCAGGTTTGAATTCGGTTGTCTGCTGAGCGGTTAATGAGGCTGCAAAAAGCAGTAAGGCACGGATAAGGAGTAATCGTTTCATGGCAGGGATGTTTTTATAAAAATAGTGAAAAACCGAATATCGGCGACCGGTAGTGTAAGTTATTCATTATTTGCGGTTAGTGCAGGATGTCTGGCCAAAATTATTATTTGGTGGTGGACTGATAAAAAGGGATAGATGTTACCATCAACCCCGCCACCACGGCTGAGGCTGATTTGAGGATGAACAAAAAGATGCACCGTAACAATCCATCATGTTCCCTCCCACCATTGTAATTTTCGCGGGTATTGCCTTCTTAAGTTTCCCGTCAATATTCGTAAAGATAGGGGCAGCACTGGCATTCATTGCTGCGGCAGTCTGGACCATCTATGCACTCAGGATAAAGAGGGAGGAGTGGATACATATCGTACCTAAGCCCTGACTCCCGGTACCTGCTACCTGAAACCTGGCACCTGGCACCTGGCACCTGAAACCTGGCACCTGAACCGAGACCGGCTTGCCGGGCGAGCTCTCGACCGAATGGGAGAATACCTGGCACCTGGCACCTGGCACCTGTCAGCGCGTAATCGTAAGAATACTCCCCGATTTTGAGACCGGGTATACTGCCAGGGGCGATGTTGCCGGTCCGTTAATCACCGCACCGCCGATGGCAAAGAGTGATCCGTGGCATGCGCAGGGAAGGTTGTTTGCCGCAGCGCTGTATGAAACTGTACAGCCCGCGTGAGTACATACAGCCGACAGAGCCGTATAGTTACCACTGCCTGTATTTATTACAATAATGTTGTTCGTGACGATAAAGCCTCCGGTGTTGTTCAGCGCAGCATTGGCAGGCAATCCCAGATCGATTGTCAGATCATTTCCGCCACCTCCCGGTCCGTCGGGTTCCTTTTCGCATGATGCAAGCATAGCCGGCAGTACAACCAGTGTGGTTCCGCCCATTGCAACCTTTCTTATTACTTCTCTTCTGTTCATAATTTTATGTTTTCAGGTTTTACTACTTCAAATAAAAAACACGCACAAGGTTAAATCCGAAATAAATCTTCCCCTCAGTCCAGTCGCCGCCGGTGTCGGTAAGCACGGCCTTTTCGAACATTCCGGTTGAATTGCTGAAAAGAAGCTGAAACTGGTGTCCGCCGGTATCAATATCGAGTCCGGCCGAAAGT
>VGGM01000484.1 GCA_016868515.1 Bacteroidota bacterium
GGCAAGCCTCGTAATTGAGTCGAGCAGTATAACTACATCGTGTCCGCACTCCACGAGCCTCTTGGCCTTATCCAGAACAATATTGGCAACCCTTACGTGCCTTTCAGCCGGCTCGTCAAATGTCGAAGCAATTACTTCGGCCTTAACATTCCGGGCCATATCTGTAACCTCTTCGGGGCGCTCGTCAATAAGAAGTATCATGAGGTATGCCTCGGGATGGTGCTTTGCGATTGCATTGGCAATCTCCTGCAGAAGCACAGTCTTTCCCGTCTTGGGTTGTGCAACTATCAGACCGCGCTGTCCCTTTCCGATAGGTGAAAACATGTCAACAATCCTGACCGATAATGAACCCTCACCAAACGAGCAGAGAGTGAACTTCTCGTTCGGAAACAGCGGGGTAAGGTAATCAAACGGCACCCTGTCGCGAATGTAATCAGGACTTCTTCCGTTTATCTCCTCTATTTTTATCAGCGGGAAATATTTCTCTCCCTCCTTGGGAGGCCTTATCGTGCCTTTAACCGAGTCGCCGGTTTTCAGTCCGAAGTGCTTTATCTGCGACTGTGACACATAAATATCATCAGGTGAGTTAAGGTAATTGTAATCAGGCGACCTGAGGAATCCGTAACCCTCAGGCATTATTTCAAGTACGCCGGTATTGGTAACTATGCCCTCAAAATCAAACGCCTTTTCAATTTTCTCCTCCTGCCGCGGTTGCTGGGGAACCGGGGCCGGCTGGTCATGAATTACCTGTTTCTCAGCCTGAGCAACGGTTTCTGAAATTGTTTCGCCAGCTGCAATATCAACCTTCTCATATTCGAGTACCACAGGCGGAAGATCATTCCTTACCGTATCGGGTATCTTAACCTCCGATGCAGGGATCTCCTCTGCCCGGCGTGATACTATAACCGGCTCGGAATCCTGTCTCGGTTCCTGTCGTTGTGTCCTGGGACGGCGCCCTCTTCTGTTCTTATCACGGTTGTTACCCGGCCTTGGATCCCTCTGTTCACGCCTGTTGTCAGGCTGTGGTTTCGTCTCACTGACTTCCTTCCTTGGTTCATTCGGGGCAGGCCCGGATTCGGGTTCACGCTGCCTGTTCCTGTCCCACTTTTCAGAAAATGAGCCCTGCTGAGAATCAGGCCTTCGTTCACGGTCCGGCTTCTTGAAATTGTTGCCAGGAGGCCTCTTGACGCTTTCCGTCTTCTTCTCCTGCCCTGACTCCCTGGACGGTTTTGGCACTTCTGCCTCTTTCTTGGCTGCTGACTTCCTTTCAGTGATATTTATTGCCTGCTGATCGAGTATCCTGTAGATGAGGTCCTGCTTCTTCAGCGCATCAGCCTTATTGATCTTCAATTCTCTGGCTATATCCCTTAATTCAGGAACCAGCTTCTTACTTAATTCAAGAATGTCATACATATATTAACAAATATGGAAATTTATTGGGTTGTGATCTTTCTGGAAAACGGGACAGCTACTGGAGGAATAAGCCCCTTCAAATCGTCTGTTAACTGATTCACACTTCAGAAAATCGATGCAATGATAAGAAAAATTGATAACAAAAAACAGAGTAAAAGTAGTATTTTCAGATGTAAAGGACTCACTGCGTGACAAGTGGTTGAAAATCAGCAATGAGAATTATTTGCAAAACTACTGAAAAAGTGCGAATCAGCCAAAAAATAGCCAATCTTCTTGTCT
>VGGM01000485.1 GCA_016868515.1 Bacteroidota bacterium
CCGGGTTCGAGCCGGGCAGGAATACCTGCTGCCCTCAGGCAGGCCACAACAAATATTCTGGCCGACCATGTATCGGCCAGCCCGGTAAGTGCCACTCCCGATGGCGTTACCGGTGTTCCGTAGTAGTTTTCTTCATCATGCAGTGTTACCAGCCGGTTAACTGACTCCAGCACAGATACGGCAGACGCCCCCGTTTCAGATACCGGTTCCCCGGCACCAGCCATTACCACCGATAGCAGCAAATCGCGCCAGTCGGTCAGCATTTCATTGGCAATCCTGGGATTCAGCACATATTTTTCAAATACTTCTCCAGATGTATTCCTGTAAGCATCACTGTACTTTTGAGCGGCTTTAAGGTGTGCCGTGAGGATATAGCTTCGCGTATCGCGAAGGTCCTTCTCAGAGAGCTGTGAAAGAAGGTCACATGCCATCTCACCCTGCCGTTTGTTTTCGGAAAGAAATGACATTATCTCACGGTAGTTTCCCTGGCTCTTCATTATTAGCGGAACCACCCTGTCGGGGTTATAACCATTTTCAGCTGCAAACAGCCCGGCAGCGGACGTTTTTATCCAAGAATCGATATATAAGTTCCTTATGGAATCGCCTTTTGCGATTAGTTGCCTGTTAATATCGGCGAGTTCCGGGCTGATACCGGGCTTAGGTTCAGGTTTTCCGGGCACATTAAGATCAGCCTCAGTAACAATATCACCTTCAGGCTGCAAAGCAGGCACCAGGATAAGGGTGTCGGTTCCGGCAACTGCAACAAAACTGAAACCGGACCTCCCGCCGACATCTGTCCATACCAGGAGGTTTCCCAGACCGGTAACAAAGGTGCAGTATCCTGAGTTGTCGGTTTTTACCGATGCTATTGGAAAGAATTCGGCATAGTTGTAGAGACAGAATTCCACTGTGGCATTCGCAAGAGGCAATCCCTTCTCATCGTTAACCCTTACGACGACTGGTTTTGTGGCGGCATATTTTGAGAGGTTATTGATTTCGGCATATCTCTTCTCTTTTCTTACTATCAGCTCGTTTCCACCATAGTATCCGAAAGCCTTCGTATGAACGAGCATAGCTCTTGCAGCCGGTTCGGTAAACCATCCGCGATCGAGAACAGGCTCCGGCTCGCAGGCTCCCATGTAATACCACTCACCATCGGCCCAAATTTCCACCCAGGCATGATTATCGTCAGTATGGGCCCACCGTGGTGTATATACCTGCCTTGCAGGGATCCCAACAGTTCTCAGGGCTGCAACGGTAAATGTTGATTCTTCGCCGCACCTGCCCCGTGCCGACAGTATTGTTGCCATTGGCGATGAGGTTCTTATATCTGATGGCTGATAAGTTACCTTTTCATGGCACCACCGGTTTATTTCAAGGGCTGCATCCTTCAGGGCAAGGCCGGCGATACGGTCTTTAAGCTCATCATAGTATAATATTCTGAATGAGTCGAGGTTTTCATTGTTTACTCTTACCGGGAGTAAATAATGGAGGAAAACATCTTCGGGAATATCATTACCCCATGGCATCTCGTCGCGTGCTTTCAGAGCAACGACGGTATTCGCCATAAAGAACGATGCCGGATAATCGGCAAGGTCATTCAGCGGCATATAGGCATACAGGAATTTCAGGCATCCGACAGTTCTGGAATCCCCGGCCCTTTTGAAAACTGATTTCAGAGAATCAGCTGT
>VGGM01000486.1 GCA_016868515.1 Bacteroidota bacterium
AGGGTTATATCCTGCCCGGTCTGGGTGATGCCGGCGACAGATTGTTCGGGACCAAATAGCTGATGAAATGGATAATTATGGTTTCATGTCTGTACTTCCGCCACTGGTAGCAATTATCCTTGCCATCAGAACGCGCCAGGTGCTCGTTTCATTGTTAACCGGTCTTATTGCAGGCAGTTTTATACTGAATCATGCAGCTATAGTATCAAGCATTACCGGTACCGTAACCATAATAGCCGATGTCTTCAAAAATGACTCCAGTACAAAGACAATAATATTCACACTGCTCATAGGGGCTCTGATAGCATTCATACAGTACTCAGGCGGCGTTGAGGGATTCATACAAATGGTAAAACTTGGCGATATACCTTCCGAAAAGACAAAACTCTCAAAGCTGCGTTCCAGATACGGAGTAATGGCAGCATTTACCGGAGTGTTGTGCTTCGTCGAATCGAACCTTGCCGCTCTCACCGTCGGAACCCTTTACCGGCCAATATTTGACAAACTAAGGGTTCCGCGCGAAAAACTCGCCTATATAGCCGACTCGGTTTCAGCACCAATCTGCATATTTATTCCACTCAACGCCTGGGGTGGGTTCATTATGGGCCTGCTTGTGCTGCAGGGCTTTGCCAATCCTTTCACAACCATGCTCAACGCAATGGTTTTCAACTTCTATCCCCTGCTCACAATAGGGCTGGTGTTCATAATCGCATCCACCGGAAGAGATTTCGGGCCTATGAGGAAAGCCTCACTCAGGGCTGACACTGAGGGCAAGCTGCTTGCCGACGGCGCAGTGCCAATGGTCTCCTCCGAGATAACTGTCCTCACAACCAAAGAAAACGTTAAACCCCGGGCTTTCAATATGTTCATCCCCATGGGACTGATGGTCGTTTCAATACCTGTCATGCTAATTTTTACAGGGTGGTCTGGGGTCACGGCGGAACCGGGGCTCTCTCTTCCCCGGATAATACTCGAAGCAATAGGAAACTCATCGGGAGCCACGGCTGTTCTTTACTCCGTATTAATCGCCCTGACAGGTAGCATACTATTGTATATGGCCCAGAAGATAATGACCCTTCGCGAGATTACCGACCTTACAGTTAAAGGCATATCGGGAATGACCCAGATGGCTATGATTATGCTTTTCGCTTTTGCCATCGGGAACCTTTGCAACAGCCTCGGAACCGGATTATATGTGGCTGATGTTGCCAAAAGCTTCCTCTCTCCCTCACTCGTGCCATTTGTAGTATTCCTTATAAGCTGCTTCATCGCCTTTTCAACAGGAACATCATGGGGTACATTTGCCATTATGATACCGATTGCCGTACCAATGGCCGAAGCTCTCGATGCCAATGTACACATGGCAATTGCTGCAGCTCTGGGAGGTGGTGTTTTCGGCGACCACTGTTCTCCGGTAAGCGATACAACCCTAATTTCATCAATGGCTTCTGCCAGCGATCATATCGACCATGTACGTACCCAACTCCCGTATGCCCTCCTTGCCGGGGGTATTACTGCCTCCATATACCTTATTTATGGTATCCTGAATTAGCTTATCTTTATCGTGTGACCACCCCCGGGAAGAAAAGAACGATAGTGCTTACCGTTACAAGCGATCTTGTCCACGATCAGAGGATGATACGCATCTGCAACTCACTGACCATGTGCGGTTACAATGTATCGTTGATCGG
>VGGM01000487.1 GCA_016868515.1 Bacteroidota bacterium
AACATGATTGCATTGCTGGGCTGGAACCCCGGCACCGAACAGGAGTTATTCAGCATGGAGGAACTCATCGCCGGCTTCTCGATCGACAGGGTGGGGAGGTCGGGGTCACGTTTCGACCCCGAGAAGGCAAAGTGGTTCAACAGGCAATACCTTCTGCGTAAGAGCGACGATGAACTGGCCGACCTTTTTCTCAGGGAAGTAAGAAGGAGAGGATTTGATGCAACGGCTGAAAAGATCGTAAAACTCACCGCAATGGTCCGGGAACGGGCCAACTTTGTTCATGACCTCTGGGAGCAATCCGACTTCTTCTTTGTTGCCCCGCAGGATTATGACCGCGAGGTGGTGGCGAAGCGATGGAATGAGCACTCGCCCGCACAGGTTGAAGGCCTGGTTTTAATGCTTGAAGGAACAGGTGATTTCAGCTCTTCATCAACCGAAAAAGCTGTTAAGGACTGGATCGCCGGTGCAGGGTACAATACAGGTGCAGTCATGAACATCTTCAGGCTTTTGCTTGTGGGTGCCTCCCGGGGACCGCACCTGTTCGACATCATGGAATGGATAGGAAAGGAAGAGACATTGCGCAGACTCCGCAACGGACTGGCTAAACTCAGATAACAAAATATGCGCCAACCGGTTACCGGCGATCTTATCAACATTCACACCCACGGTTCGGTGCGTATCCGTGGTGTCTTTTCGGTAGAGAACCTGATGCTTCACGAAGGTCGCGTTCCCGATGATTCGGCCGATGCATTTTCGGCCGGAATCCACCCCTGGTTCCTGCAGAAGTCTGAACTGCCCGGCCTTCTTGACCGGTTGACACAGGTTATTAAAGATGAGAGGGTTGTTGCTATTGGTGAGGCCGGGTATGACCACCGCAGGGGGCCGGGGGGTGAACTTCAGAAGCAGGCTTTCGAATCGCAGGCAAAGCTGGCTGAAGAGTGTGGCAAACCGCTTATCATACACTGCGTGAAGGGGTGGGATGAACTGTGGACCTCACGGCGGAGGCTGAGGCCTGAAATGCCATGGATAATACACGGCTTTAACGGAAGCACCCAACAGGCCACACAGCTGGTTGCCGGTGGTTTCTATCTTTCACTTTGGGTTAAGTCGGTGCTTGGCGGAGCACTCAATGAGGTACTTGCCTGGATACCGCCGGGGCGGATCTTCATTGAGACTGACGGGTTTGATGTTGAATTGGGTTTGGTTTACGAAAAGGCAGCCGGGGGAATAGGTATTCCGGTATCGATGCTTGCCGGCTATGTACGGAATAACTATCTCACTCTTTTTGTCTAATTAGGTGTTCACCGTTAACGGCCTGCGTTAATGATTTGTTAAAGAGGCATTGCAGGTGTTGCTCAGGAACAATTGCTGATGGTTAATTGTTATGTTTGCCATCGGGGGCCCGGTAATTGCAGCCCTTTTATTTATTGATTTGTAGTTAACACGTCTGGTATTATGCTTGAATTCAGGGATGTCATCATTGAGATGAAACCGCAGATAGACAGTTATTTCAAAAATAGCAACAACTGGGGAAGCGAATATACATTTTCAAACCTTTTCATCTGGAGAAAAAACAATCATACTGCCGTTGCCTGGCAGGATGGGTTCCTTTTTGCAAGGTACAGGATAAAGGACAAATACTACTTTCTGATGCCGGTGGCGGAAAACGGGGGAGGAGATACTGCA
>VGGM01000488.1 GCA_016868515.1 Bacteroidota bacterium
TAGGCCGTCGCTGATCATCGACCATGCCCCGAGCGAGCCCTCTTCGGCCGGCTGGGCAACGGCAATGAGGGTTCCTTTCCACTCATTGCGAAGGCTTACCATGGTGCGGAGGGTTCCGAGCCACACCGTCATGTGGAGGTCGTGGCCGCAGGCGTGCATTACCGGCTGCTCTGTTCCCGACGCATCCTTCATTGCAACGGTGCTTGCGTAGGGGAGGCCGGTGTTCTCGCGTATGGGCAGGGCGTCCATGTCGGTGCGGAGCATAATGGCTTTGCCGGGTCCGTTGCGCATAACCCCCACCACCCCGTTGCCACCGACGCCGGTAGTCACCTCGAATCCCATATTGCGCAGTGCAGCGGCCATCTTTTTCGAAGTCTCAAACTCCATGAGCGATAGCTCGGGATTGCGGTGCAGATCGGTGTAAACATCGAAATGGCCCGTTGACAGGCTCTCTGCCGATTTGGTTATAAGACTGTTGATTCTGTCGGTCTGCGCTGTCACCGCCGCGGCTGCGGCCAGTGTGAAAATGATTGAGAAAAGTAGTTTCATGGTCTGACGGTTAGCTGGTTACTGGTTTAGGCTGTTTCTTTTAATAATCTACTCTGTATTACATAAGAAAGGATTCGTAATTGTCCCTGTGAACCACTTCGGTTTTCTGAGGATCATAGGTTTTCGTAAAAGTTACCGGAAACTTTGATTTTTTATTAGGATTCCACTTAAACTCATAAGCCGAAATTTTACCATCAATTTCTTCAATGTAATCGATTTCCTGTTGCTGCTGTGTCCTCCAGAAATAGGAGGAACCATAATAACCATTATAAGAATTCCGTTTTTTTCGTTCAGAAACCAGGTAGTTTTCCCACAATGCCCCCACGTCGTTCCTGTTGGTTAAAAAGCTGAAATTGCCAATAACAGCATTCCTGATACCATTGTCATAGAAGTAGATCTTTTTATTCTTTCTAATCTCATTTCTGACATTCCGGGCAAAGGAAGGAAGCCTGAAAACGATATACGCTTTTTCAAGAATATCAATATAGCGTTCAACGGTTTCAGACGACGTTCCTGCAGAAACAGCCACTTCTGAGATATTTACCTCACTGCCTGTTTGCCAGGCAAGTAATTGAACAATTTTTTCAAGTTCAGATGGCTTCCGGATATTTCCAAATTTAAATATATCCTTATACAAGTAGCTGGAAGTCAATAAATGTAATAACTCCTTCTCTTTACCGGCATTTGTAACCACTTCCGGATAACTACCGTAAATTAACCTCCTTTCAACCCGCTGCAACTCAGTCCTCAGGTCATGATACCCTACCATCTCATTAAAGGATAAAGGAAACAGGTTAAATTCATATTTTCTTCCCGTCAGCGGTTCATTTAGCTCATTCGAGAGTTCGAAGGATGACGATCCGGAGATAACAGGACATACATTTTCAATATGATCAACAATGAGTTTGATTGTTTTCCCAATGTTTGGAATATCCTGGGCTTCATCAACTATCAGCACTTCATTTTTCCCGATAATACTTCTGAGCCTTTCCGGCGTACTGTTTTCAATTAATCTTGCATCGGCCGGATTATCTCCATTAAACCAGATATATGGTCTCGCCAGGTTTTCAGTAATACTCTTCAGCAGAGTGGTTTTGCCACACTGCCTTGGGCCGAGAAGGATTAAGGCTT
>VGGM01000489.1 GCA_016868515.1 Bacteroidota bacterium
AGATACTTTGCAGCTGCGAGATCCTCAAGTATGCCGGTGGCAGGTGTAATAGGGTACGAACCAATGAACAGCTCTAGTCCCGATTTCTCGGCAGCAGCAAGAAAACCCCATGCCGTTGCGGTATTTCCGGAAATATTCCTGTATGTGCCTTTCTCGATGTTTGCCGGATGAACCCTGTAAACGGCATTAAAGGCCTCGATTGTCTCGGCATAGTAGAAGCCCGACCTTAGTGCAGTTTTGTTGGCCTCGGCAATTACTGGTTTCTTGCCAAATTTCTCATCAAAATACTCCATAGTATGATCAAGAGGCCTGTCAAACAGAAAAAACACCATACCAAGGGCAAACATGTTTTTGGTTCTGAGTATGCTTTTAGGGTCAAGGCCTGTGTCCTTGAGAACCTCCTTTACCATGGTTGTTATGGGAGCACCTATTACTTTGAACTTATCGAGTTTGTCTTCAGCAAAAGGATCGGAAACGTATCCGGCTTTCTGAATATTCTTCTCATTGAAGGAGTCAGAATCATATATTATAATGGCTCCGTCATTAAGCCACTTTGAATTTGCCTTGACAGCTGCCGGGTTCATTGCTACCAGAACATCGGCGTAATCACCGGGGGTGTAAATCTCGGAATGACCCAGATGAACCTGAAATCCTGATACGCCTCCAACCGTACCCTGGGGCGCCCTTATTTCGGCAGGAAAATCAGGGAAGGTTGATAAGTCGTTGCCGAATAGTGCAGCAGCATTTGAGAACAGCGTTCCCGTAAGCTGCATTCCGTCACCCGAGTCACCCGAAAACCGAATCACTACCTCTTCTCTTTCAATGACCTGTGATTTTTTACTCATGATATGCTTATGTTTTATCTTCTGGTTTTACCTCTCTTTAAAAATAAATGCATACGAACTGACTTCATATGCATTGAACCTGAATATGCCTGGTTTTTTCTATAAGCAAAAATATTGCCGTTACACATTACAAAATTATGAATTTAACCGATAGATATTCAACGTCAACCCTCTTTTTTCATCATGATTTTGGTCATGTTTTCCCTGAATGATAAACCTTTACCGGAGAAGGAGTTATCTTTACGCAAACAATATAAGGTTTATGGCAATAATCAGAAGTCTGAGAGGGTTCAGTCCGGTAATAGGTGAAGAGTGTTTCCTCGCTGAAAACTCGGTAATAATTGGCGATGTAATTATCGGCAATGAATGCAGTATATGGTTTGGTGCTGTCATAAGGGGAGATGTAAATTCAATAAGGATAGGTAACAGGGTGAATATACAGGATGGGTCAGTTCTGCATTGCACCTACCAGAAAACGGTAATTGAAATAGGCGACAATGTTTCGGTAGGGCATAATGTAATCCTTCACGGTGCTATAGTTGGGAATAATGTACTCATTGGAATGGGAGCAATAATAATGGACGGTGTAAGAATAGGAGCCAATTCAATTATTGCTGCAGGAGCAGTCGTACTTGAAAACACCGTGATTGAACCCGGATCGGTTTTCGGGGGGGTGCCGGCACGCTTTCTGAAAAGTATTGACCCCGGTGAGGGAGAGAAGATGATTGGCAGGATTGCCGAGAACTACCCCCGGTATACAAAATGGTACACTCACGAAGCTGGTTACACCGATACGGGAAAATAATGACTCAATCCCAAATATCAGACCTTTT
>VGGM01000490.1 GCA_016868515.1 Bacteroidota bacterium
GTAACCGTACTTTCTGAGTGATGTGAATGCCTCATAGGTGAGCACCGATCCGCAAATAAGTGGCTGCCCGAACTTGTTGCCGAAATCGCTGGCGCCGTTCGATGCCTTAATAAGTATATCTTCCGGTGTCTGGTACAGCCAATTCCTTGGTTCAGTTATTGTCTCCCAATCCCTGCCCTCCCCGTTACGCGGATATGAGGTCATGTAAACGGCCGTACCGGCCACCGGGAAAGCTCCCTTTCCGCCTGCTATCCGGTCGCGTATCTCACCGCCGGTTCCTGTTGAGGCGCCGTTGAAAGGCTCAACGGTGGTGGGGAAGTTGTGTGTCTCTGCTTTAAGCGAAATAACGGTTTCGGCCTCCTTAACCGTGAAATAGTCAGCTTTGTCCTGCACGCCGGGGGCAAATATCTCTGCAACAGGCCCCTGTATAAAGGCACAGTTATCGCGGTAGGCCGATACTACCCTGTTTGGGTTTGCCTTTGTGGTCTTCTTTATCAGCTGAAAAAGGGTACTCTCCCTCGTCTCGCCGTCAATCACAAATGTGCCGTTGAATATCTTGTGCCTGCAATGCTCGGAATTCACCTGTGAAAACCCGAACACCTCACTGTCGGTAAGCTTCCTTCCCAGCCGCGCGGAAAGGCTTCCGAGGTACTCAATCTCTTCCCCGCTGAGGGCGAGACCCTCGCTGAGATTGTATGCGGTAATATCATCAATCTCATAAACCGGTTCAGGCTTCCTTTCAATTGTGTATAAATCCTGCCCCAGTCCGTCATAAACCATCTGCAGCATCCTGTCGTAAGCAGGTTCGCCGGCGGGAACAGGGAAAAACTCTTCGATGCGGGTTATTCCCGACAGACCCATATTCTGGGTTATCTCAACAGCATTGGTACTCCAGGGTGTTATCATTTCCCGGCGCGGGCCGATAAACCTGCCTTCTGCCCTGTCATCCGCCAGCGGCCTGGCACCGCCAAACAGCCATGTCAGTTTCTCAATATCTGCCGCCTGTAAAGGAGTTAGGGTTCCGGCGGCTATCAGGCTTTTACCGGGTGATTCAAAGAAAAGGATCATCGTTATATGATATTATATTGATATACAGAGCGTTGACCGGGTATGCGGTAAATGCCGGCAGCTCTGCAAAGATAACCAATTGCCTTATAAAATCAACCCGGTCAATGGCTGTATGGCTCATTTAATAAAGCCGCTTCGCCTCAGCAGCGGTTCGGGCGAGGGGTCTCTCCCGCGGAAGTTGCGGTAAAGCACGCCGGGCTTTTCGCTTCCTCCCTTCTCAAGTATGTTTTTCCTGAATGAGGTGGCGGTAACAGGGTCGAATATCCCGTTTTCCCTGAAGAGGTCGTAGGCATCGGCATCAAGCACCTCGGCCCACTTATAGCCGTAGTATCCTGCCGCGTATCCACCGCCGAAAAGGTGGCCGAATGCAACGCTTATGGCTGTCCCTTCAACCTGAGGGAACAGTTCGGTTGCGAGAATGGCATTGCGTTCGAATGCGACCACCTCGGGGATTGTTTCATTTTTGAGGCTGTGCCAGGCCATGTCGAGCAGGGCGAAGCTGAGTTGCCTCACACATGCATAGCCTTCGTTGTAAACCGAGAGTTCCCTCAGTTTCTCAAGCACTGATGCTGGTATCTTCTCACCGGTAATGTAGTGTTCT
>VGGM01000491.1 GCA_016868515.1 Bacteroidota bacterium
GTCGTGGGATTCGAAATACACCACCAACATCAACACCGAAATGAATTACTGGCCGGCCGAAACCGGGAATCTTTCGGAACTGACTGCCCCTCTTATTGAGATGGTTAGGGAGCTGACCGACCAGGGATCGGAGGTGGCACGGGAGCACTACGGGGCACGGGGGTGGGTGTTCCACCAGAACACCGATATATGGAGGGTGGCAGCACCGATGGACGGTCCGACCTGGGGCACATTTACAACAGGAGGGGCCTGGCTGACAACACATTTGTGGGAACACTATCTCTTCACCATGGATAATGAATATCTGAAAGAGATATACCCGGTAATAAAGGGCTCGGTTGAATTTTTTATGGATTTCCTGGTTGAACATCCAAACGGCAAATGGCTGGTTACAGCACCCTCCAACTCACCCGAAAATCCGCCCGCAGGGCCGGGGTATCGCTATTTCTTCGATGAGGTAACGGCAATGTACTATTTTACCACCATCTGTGCAGGCTCAACCATTGACATGCAGATTCTTACCGACCTGTTCGGCTATTACACCGAAGCAGCAAACATACTGGGTGTTGACAAGGATTTTGCGGCAACCGTGGCGGCTGCAAGGTCGCGGCTTGTACCACCCCTGATTGGCTCAGACGGATCGCTTCAGGAGTGGACCGATGATTTTGCACAGATGGAAGAGAGGCACCGACATTTTTCCCACCTGTACGGTTTATACCCGGGCAATGTAATTTCAGCACGGAGAACGCCCACGCTGACCGACCCGGTTAAGAGAGTGCTGGAACAGCGGGGCGATGGCGGAACCGGTTTTTCGCGGGCATGGAAGATGAGCCTGTGGGCCCGGCTGTATGACGGTAACAGGGCTTACAGCATATTTAAGGGTTACATAAAGGATCAGTGCTATCCGCAGCTTTTTGCCAAGTGCTTCACCCCTCTTCAGGTTGACGGAAGCCTGGGGGTAACGGCCGGAATAACGGAGATGCTCATACAGTCGCATGAGGGAGTAATAGACCTGTTGCCTGCACTCCCCGATGAATGGCACGAGGGATCATTCAGAGGCGTATGTGCCAGGGGCGCTTTCGAACTCAGCTTCAGCTGGAAGAATTTGAAACAGGAATCGGTTGAAGTTATCTCAAAGGCGGGAAAGGTATGCCGGCTCAGGGCCGGTGAGCCAAAGCAGGTAACCGAAAACGGAAGGAGAATTAAATTCACCAGGCACCCCGACGGATCAGTTGAATTTCCAACAAAGCCGGGTCATACATATAATATCCTTTAACAGGTCGGAAAAAAGATACCTCAGTATTCAAATAAACAAACCGGGCCGGTATTGAGGGGTCTGTCAGTATTGTTTTTTTCAATATGTTTGTGATTATGAAAACAATCAAACTTACAGCAGCATTGCTTCTTCTGGCTGGCGCAATGGCATCGGGACAGCAGAGAACATTCACCAGGCAGGACACCCTGCGCGGTTCGATAACCCCTCAGAGAGAGTGGTGGGATCTGACCTATTATCATCTCGACATCAGGGTTGATCCTGATAATCAGACAATTTACGGCACCAACACGGTGCACTACAAGGTGCTGAAACCGGCAACTGAAATGCAGATTGACCTGCAGGAACCGCTCGTTCTGACGAAGGCTGTGCAGAACGGCAGCGACCTGAAG
>VGGM01000492.1 GCA_016868515.1 Bacteroidota bacterium
AGTTGCAGCACGGCCAGGGTAATAACAGCGGCACCTGCTATAACTGCAGCAAGCGAAAGCAAAGGCTTAAGAACGGAAAGCTTAGCGGTAAGACCGGTTTTCTTTCTCCCGATGGTGCTTTCGATTATCCTGTCATTAAGTTCACTGAAGTAGTTATCAGGAACCCTGAACGGACTTTTTTCATATTTTTCTGACGGTTTCATCACTTGTTGAGATGATTACAAAATTGTTAGGTTTAATCAGGACGTGAGATATTTCTCAACTTTTTTCATTGCATGAAAGTACGATGCCTTGAGAGCACCTACGGAGGTGCCGGTTATATTGCTGATATCTTCATAGCTAAGCTCGTCGTAATATCGCATGTTAAAGACGAGCCTCTGTTTATCAGGCAGGGTCAGGATTGCATTCTGGAGTTTCTCCTCTGCTTCATCGCCGTTGAACCATGTACCGCCCTCTTCCGAAAGCAGGAATATATCCTTAAGGTTATCGACCGGTATTTCAGCCAGCCGGTTTCTCTTCCTGATGATCATCAGGGCCTCGTTTGTTGCTATTGAATAGAGCCAGGTGTAAATTGAACTCTGCTGCCTGAACCGGGAGATGTTCTTCCAGCAGCTGATAAAAGTGTTCTGAAGGGCATCGTCGGCGTCCTCATGTACAATCACCAGCCTTCTGATGTGCCAGTACAATCTGCGGCTGTATTTTTCGACAATAAGCCGGAAACCCTGCTCGGGGCTGGTTTCCAGAAGATTAAGAACTTCGGTATCGTTGAGGGTCTCCTTCAAGGCCTGGTATAATATACTTTGATTAGCGAAGGGCAAAAAGGTTTAAAAGACCTTAAATGAGAATGAGCGTCCCGACTCGATATTAAACTGCCGGGTTACAGTGTAGATTGATTCCTTTGCGAACGCAGGGCGGTAGACAACACGGTATTTCCCCGGCAGGAGGGTAACAGGGATGCTTTTTGAGCCGGTGTCGATGGAGTAGATCCATCTGATATCATTGTTCTCTTCCACGAATAATTCGCATACTCCGGGTGTGGAAATCAGGAATGTTACTATACCCGGCTGGGGAAGTGTAACGGTAGTAACCTGGCTCTGCCTTATTTCGACGTTATTAAGCAGGGTTGGCGGGAGGGTTGGGATTTCCAGGTCGTAGTTTCCGGTGATATACTTCACGCGCGAGAAGATTTTCTGCCTTGCCAGTGTTTGCGGTTCCCCCGCCTTGCGGATAATAAATTCGAGGCCGGTGTACTGGTAACCTGTTTGCTGGTTTACGAGCAGGGTGCCGCGGGGAACGTCTAAAGCGGTTGTGGTGTGTTTGCCCGGGCTCATGCGTACTGTATCGGAGAATACCGGGGGTATAGTATGCACCTTTATAATATAGTCGGAGAGAGGGTCAATACGGAGGGTGTCGGGGCGACCGCGGTTGTTGAGGGTGTGGACGAAGTTATAGCGTATCCGGCCCGAGTTGGCATCGTAGAATGTCATTGGGGCATCGGTTTCAGAGGGATTGCCGTACTGGTCGAGCAGGTTTACCTGCATGGTGGTTTCAGTGAGTGCATGGGTAATAACTATGTTGAACATTTTTCCGAATGATTCAGGCTCGTTGGCGTTATATACATTACCCATGCACTCGAACGTTTTCTGGAACATAGGGTCGAGAC
>VGGM01000493.1 GCA_016868515.1 Bacteroidota bacterium
CGGGAAGTTAAGATTGGTTCCGTCAGGAAGAAGATGGAGGAGATGAGCGTTGATTTTCATCTGCTTACTTCGCAGGATGATATCATGTGGATGCTAAATATCAGGGGCGGCGATGTGGCGTATTGCCCGCTGCTGACCTGTTTTGCCATTGTTTCTGCCGACCAGGTTCTGCTATTTGTGAATGAAGAGCAGGTGCCGGCCAACATAATGCGCATGTTCGACAGGTCGGGAATTGTCATGCTGCCATACGATGCCACTGCCGGAGTACTTTCCGGGCTGCCGTCAGGCAACACACTGCTGCTGAATCCCTCAACAGTTTCTACCGGGCTTTATATGGCTGTATCTGAGGGTGTTGAGATTATTGAGGATGTTTCAATACCGGCAAGGCTAAAGGCAATCAAGAACAGCACTGAAAGGTCGCATATAAGGGAGACCATGATTAAGGACGGGGTTGCGCTGACAAGGTTTTTCCACTGGCTTGAGGGTACGGTTGGGCGCGAACGGGTAACAGAAATGTCGGCGGCTGCAAGATTGCTTGAGTTCAGAATGGAGCAGGAAGGTTGCAGGGGTGAGAGCTTCGCTACCATTGCAGCCTGGAATGAACATGCCGCTCTGCCACACTATTCACCGTCGGTGGAGAGAGATACGGAACTCGGCCCGAACGGTGTATTCCTCCTTGATTCCGGGGGTCAGTACACCGGAGGCACCACTGACGTAACCCGCTGTGTTGTATTTGGCAATCCCACAGCCAGGCAGCGAATGGATTTCACACTTGCCCTGAAAGGAACTATGGCACTTGCCCGTGCAAAGTTTCCCCTGGGAACCAGGGGTTACCAGATTGAGGTGCTGGCGCGCAAGGCGCTGTGGGAACACGGACTAAACTATGGTCATGGTACCGGCCACGGTGTGGGGTTCTACCTAAATGTTCACGAGGGTCCTCAGACCATTGGCACAGGAGCATCAGGCGACCTGAAGACTATCCTTGAACCTGGTATGCTTACTGCCGACGAACCCGCTATCTACCGTACCGGTGAGTATGGGTTCCGAACCGAAAACCTTATTCTTTGTGTTGAGGATGAGTTAACCGGTTTCGGCCAGTTCCTGAAGTTTGAAACAGTAACACTCTGCTATATTGACAGGCGGCTGATAGAGAAATCGTTGCTTGATATGGCTGAAATTGAGTGGATTGATAAGTATCACCATCGGGTATACGAATTGCTGGAACCTCATCTTGACAACAATATGAAGCAATGGCTTAACCAGAAAACAGCCCCACTATAATTTTGAGAATCAGGTTACTGCTTTACTTCATTGGTTTGGATTAATAATTGGAATTACATATATTTGTATTGTGTTCGGTTTAATATGATTTCTCCGGCCCTCACTTTCTATCGGGCCGGATTGTTGTCATAGAAAAGCCGGAGCGTTTTTATTAACTTAACTTTTTCTATTCAGATGAACATTTTTGTTGCGAAACTGAGCTCCCGCACTACAGGCGAAAATCTTGAGGAGCTTTTTGGCCGATTCGGAGAGGTTACATCCGCTAAGGTAGTAGTTGACCGGGAAACCGGTTTTTCGAAGCGTTACGGCTTCGTTGAAATGGCTGACGACAATGCTGCCCTTGAGGCGATAAGCGCCTTGAAC
>VGGM01000494.1 GCA_016868515.1 Bacteroidota bacterium
ATCCTGATACAGGTTCCTTTTCCGGGTTCCGATGAAAGTACAAATATACGCCCCTTATGATTGTCCTCAATGATTCTTTTTGCAAGTGACAGGCCAAGTCCCCATCCGGTTTTTTTGGTGGTGAAACCCGGCCTGAATATCGTACTGAAGGCGCGTCGCGGGACTCCTTTTCCGGTGTCATGAAAATCAATCATCAGAAACTCTGCCGTATTTGAGAAAACAATCGATATTCGACCATTGCCCTCCATCGCATCAATCGCATTCTTGCAAATGTTCTCCACCACCCACTCAAAAAGTTCAGGGTTTATATCCGCATTCTGTGCATCGTTGCCGGTGCTACCGGATATTTCGAACAACACTTTCGATGATGAGCGCTTGCGGAGATAATTAACTGTATTGGCTACCACATCGGGAACGCAGGTTTCTGATAACTCGGGCTTTGATCCGATTCCGGAGAACCTTCCGGCTATCTTTTCAAGCCTCGCTATATCCTTCTGCATCTCAATACCGATTGACTCACCCGGATATTTTACGTTAAGCATTTCAAGCCATGCCGAGAGAGATGATACCGGTGTGCCAAGCTGATGTGCAGTTTCACGCGACATACCTACCCACACCTGGTTCTCCTCGGCTTTTCTTGATGAACTGAAAGCAATATATGAAACAGCTCCGAAAAAGATGACGACTACAAGCTGTACCCACGGGTACCAGCGTACTTTCCTCAGAATGATTGAATCTTTATAATATATATAGTTAAGATGACCATCTCCAAGATCAATAACTATTGGATCGGTCTTGTCTCTGATTTTCTCCAGTTCCTTTAAAAGGGTTTCTTCCGGATTACCCTTCCGGGTTTCCCTGAAGTTAACCGATGATATTATCCTGCCCTCGCCATCGGTGAGAATCAGAGGTACGGTTGTATTGTTTTCAATAATAGTTGCGCTAAGCCCGATGGATTCATTCTCTTCTCCGGTAGCCAGGATAAGTTGCCTGGTTGCCATTGCCCACAGCTGAACCTTGCTTCTCTCTTCGGCCTGAAGTCGCATGACAAGGCTGCGCGTGTAACGCTGTGATGCCAGACCAATCAGCGGGGCCATCACACCAATGATCAATACCTTGACAATCAGTTTTTTACGGTAAATGTTCACCTGGTGGTCCCTTTTTTATTTTGTTAAACAGGCTTCTTATGGTACCGCCCTTCTGGTGCCTCGCCGTTGTATCGGCAGTGGCAGAGTCAGGCTGAATCCCCTCATCCCATATTATCCTGAACCGTGGTTTCTGTTCAGTTGGAGGAGCAATGGTTGTGTCTTTGCCGTACCATCCCAGCTCCTCTTTCAGGATGCCCTTAAGTGACTGCTTCTCCTTTTGCAGGTTTTCCCTCACCTCTGATCTCACTGCACGGGTATCGTATGCTACCTGTTCCTTGTTCCCGGTGCGGCTCACAATAAGGTAGAGCGAAGTCCTGCCCAGTCCGTCATCAACCACAATTCCGAATTCATTGTTGGGTTCCTTTCGGGGGGCCTTGCCGCTGAGAATCTGCGACAAAAGAACCCGCAGATGAAATCTATAGTCGCCGCTGAAATAGTACTGACCGCTTACGCCAAGGTCGGCGGCCGAT
>VGGM01000495.1 GCA_016868515.1 Bacteroidota bacterium
CTTTATATCGCCAGCGAAGGAAGAATGCTCATCATCCTGCCTGATGAATTCTCTGATGGTGTCGTAAAGGCACTTCAGACTCATCCGCTTGGCATAAACGCTGCTGTAATTGGCTATGTATCGGCAGGTAAACCCGGTGTGAAACTCAAAACCATGGTAGGGTCAACGCGAATCGTCGAAATGATAACCGGTGAACAGTTACCGCGAATTTGCTGAAATCCATCTGAACCACTCCTCCATCCCTTCCCCGGTTTTTGCGGAAAGCTCTATAAACTTAAGATTGCCGTTTACATGCAGCCCGTTGGCGATTGCCCTGGCTACATTGAAATCGAGGTACGGCAGCAGATCTGTCTTATTCACCACACACATATCGGCGCTCCTGAATATGTCGGGGTATTTCAGGGGCTTGTCTTCCCCTTCGGTTACGCTCATAACCACCACCCTCGTCTCCTCACCGAGATCGAACATGGCAGGGCAGATGAGATTCCCGACGTTTTCAATGAAGAGTACCGAATCGGCTGCCGGATCAAGCTCCTTCAGAGCCCGGTTCACCATTAATGCATCGAGATGGCAGCCACTTCCCGTATTAACCTGAACAACAGGTACCCCTGTGGCCTCAATCCTTGCTGCATCATTGCTGGTTTGCTGATCACCTTCTATCACATAAAACTTCAGCTTCCCCTGCATGGACTGAAGGGTCTTCTCCAAAAGTGTCGTCTTTCCCGAACCCGGCGAACTTACCAGGTTAACCGCAAAAATATTCCGTGCCTCAAAGAAACCCCTGTTTCTTTCGGCCAGCCTGTTGTTGGTCTCCAGTATCTCCCTTTCGAGGGAAATGGTAACCTTACCTTCATTCTGAGCGTGGGAATGGTTATGGTCATGATCGTGGTCATGGTCATGATCGTGGTCATGGTGGTGATGGTGATCGCCGTTGTTACCGCATCCGCAGGTGTTGCACATGATATCAGGTTTTATATTGTTATCGATTTCACTCTTAACTCATTGCCTCCCGTTATTTCAAGATCGGCCGAGCCGCATGAATCACAGGCACCCATGAAGCTATCGAAGAATATTGTCTTTCCACAGGCTCTGCATCCTGCCTTCCCGCCGGGTTTCTCAATTACTATAAGCGCGTCCGACATAACCGTGGCCGGCTTCAGCGCAGTAAGCGCAAACTCCAGTGATTCGTACTCAATACCTGCCAGACGCCCAATCTCAAGACACACTTCGCTTACCCTGACTGCACCGGCCACCCTGGTTTCCGAGGTTACAATCGCGATTATATTTCCAGCTACAGTGAGCTCATGCATATTCCAGAAGTATTTCAGACTAACCCTGCAGCTCTATGTGCTGCAGCAACCGCAATCTGCCCCAGGGCTAAACCCCCGTCATTGGAAGGCACATTCCGGTGAAAAAATAATAAAAAACCGCGGGAAAGCAATCCCTCTGCCACCCTTTCGGTCAGATACCGGTTCTGAAAAGTTCCGCCCGATAGCGCTACTCTTTTTATTCCGGTTTTTGATGAGACAATCTCTGTGCCCTGAATTATGGCCTCTGCCATGCAATTATGAAACATGGCCGAAATCTCGCCGGCCGGCCGGCCGGCGA
>VGGM01000496.1 GCA_016868515.1 Bacteroidota bacterium
TGAGCAGGGGTCGATAATTATAACGCATGAGTTCAGCCAGTCACCGGTTCCCTCAAACTTCATTTCAACAAGGGTATAAAGAGTCATGAGGGCGGCCTCCATACCAACCGATTCATTTCCGTGAACGTTATAACTGAGCCATACAAATGGAACCTGGGTTCCTTCACTCTTATCATCTTTGAGTCCTGTTCTGGAGATATTGGTTTTCCTCAGGGACTCAAGGTTTTTAAGGTTTTCGGGAGATGATACGAAGCACACGCCAAGTTCGCGACCTTCATAAGTACGACCGTAGCTCATGTATTCGGCATATTGCGAGTTTTCGGCAACGTGTTTTACATATGCCACTGCCTGATGGTGATAGGTGAATGTTGATCCAAGTTTGTAGCCGAGGAATTCATCGGGTGACTTGACCTGCTGGCTTACAGTGCATAATACCGGCACCATGGCCAGTAAAATAATTAACCCTATTCTGTTCATAGATTGAATATTTAGCAATTCGTAAAAGTATGGTTTTTAATCTGCCGATTACCCGGAAAAATGATGTTTTAGGAGCAGTTATCAAAACACTAAATATGAAAGAAGCTGTCGAGGCGGCGTCCTCTTTTGAGCCTGTAGTGAAGAAACATCAGCACAGCCGCAATGGGCAGTATTGCCGCAGAGACTACAGCCGACCACCGTATTGTGACAGTACCGGTTAGATTCAGGTCGGCAAAGACCTCAATCGAAACGCAAAGTATGTTAACCGCTATAAGGCTTACAGCCAGTACGTTAAATCCCTTATACCGTGCCCTGGCAGATATGTGGACAACAAGTCCAGCCAGGATGAAGAGCACCGTTGTTACCGGCATGGCAACAGGAATAAACCAGTTGATTCTTGAGTCGAAAAGGTTGAAGAGCAACAGCATTCCGAGGGTTCCGGCAAGAAGCATCATAAGCATCATAAATGGCCATCTTCTGATGAAGACGATTACTGTTAATGAGATCCAGACCCAGAATATTGATGTAACAGGGTATAATGACCATGAGACAGTACCGTCGAAGAGAAGATTCAGCAGAAGGGTGATGACTACTCCCGAAAGACATACAATGCCCGAAAGTTCCCATGCATATTTGGCAGCTTCCGCGCGGGCGGCTCTCAGCACTTCACCGGTACGGACGGATGTCTTTTCGGTGTTTTCATCCGGGGTGCAGAGAGGACAGATATCAAATCTCTCATCAAGCAATACCCCGCATTTATCGCATTTTGTTAATCCCATAAGCAAATTTATAAAATTCTGACACCAATTCCTTCCTTGAGGAGGAATCGGAGGAAGCCCTTCTCAAGGTTTTGTTCCTCTGCAATTGATCCAAATGTAATTCTCATTTTGGATCCGAAAGAGGCAACTCCGCAACTAACTTTAACTTTCTTATTCGGAGGCGGAGGTGTAATGGCGACACAGTCAATATATTTTCCGATTTCCGGCGGGATGTCGATTCTGCCCATGTTTGTCAGTACGCCGGTACATAAACCTGACCCGAATGTATAATAGAAGATGGCCAGGATCAGTCTTTTGATAATAACAGGTATCACCC
>VGGM01000497.1 GCA_016868515.1 Bacteroidota bacterium
TGGCACCCTGGGTTTTATCAAAACCCTGTCGCCAACTACTATTAGCTTATCAAGATCCTTAACATCAAGATTTATTGACATAAAGCAGTATTCAGTAAAATGATTGCAGTTGCAAGATAGTTAACTTTGGTCTATTAGCGCAGGATTTGCTTACTTTGCCAAAACGGATTATTCATCCTTTAATGAATTACAGGTTTATTCTGGTGGAACCAAAAGTTCCGGAGAACATTGGATCGGCTGCCCGCGCCGTGAAGGTTACGGGAACCGGAAACATTGCGCTGGTAAACCCGCTCTGTCCGCTCGATGGCAAGGCCCTTTGGGTTGCCCACGGTTCGGAAGAACTGATTAAAGAGGCCCGCTGTTTCAGCACCCTGGCTGAAGCACTGGTGGAAACCGATTTCTCGGTAGCAACATCGGCAAAGGCCCGAAGGGTGAGACAAAACCCGGTTTGCGTTTCCTACCTGAAGCAGTTCGTTGAATCAAGGTATTCCGGTGAGGCTACCGTGGCAATTGTATTTGGCAGGGAAGAATCGGGACTGACCAATGACGAGATCAATCAGTGCGATCTGACCAGTTTCATCCCGATGAAACAGCCATATCCCTCGCTCAATCTTGCTCAGGCCGTACTTGTCTATGCCTATGAACTGACTAAACTCTCAACTGACCTTAATGCCAAGGGTATTGTGAATGACCATCATACCGGGCTTAGAAATGACCCGCCACTGCACCTGCTTAAGGAAAGAGTGTCGGTTTTGCTTCACCATACAGCATTGCCTGACGACAGGGCCCTGTTTGGCCGCATAATGGAAAGAATAGGCCTCCTCTCCCCTTCCGATCAGCGCCTGATGCTATCGGCAGCCACAAGAATTATCGAACTGGTAGAAACAAGAAAATCCTGACATTAGTCCCAATCCGAAACCAGAAATCCACCATGCTCTATCTTCTGCTCTGCATCATTTCGTCAACATTGATCTTTATTGTATTTAAACTACTTAACCGTCTGAATGTCAGCACTCTTAATGCCATTGTTGTTAATTATTTCACAGCATCCGCCCTGGGGCTCATTCTTTCATCAGGAGATGGTGGGTTCAACCCTGTGGATACCGGGTGGTTCCATGTTTCGCTGATAAGCGGATTCCTGTTTGTATTCATGTTTTTTATTATAGGATACGCCTCAAGGGTGGCCGGAATAACACTAACATCGCTTACAACCAAGTTGTCGGTGGTTATACCTGTTCTCTACAGCATAATTGCTTTCGGCGAGGAGGTCACTACGGTAAAAGTTGCCGGTATGATACTTGCAATTTCTGCCATTATACTGATAGTTTACCCTCCTTCCCGTTCAGGTGACAGACCGGTAACCGGCTCTGTTAATCTGTGGCTTCCGGCCATACTTTTTTTCGGGGCAGGCTTTATCGACTCTCTTATAAAATATTCGCAGGAGGTACATGTTCCCGGAGATGAGGTCATTGCCTTTGCGACCACCACCTTCATGGCGGCTGGTGTCACCAGTATCTTTGTCAGGCTTGTATGGAGGAAGGGCAGTGAGCAGAACAGGTGGTACAGCA
>VGGM01000498.1 GCA_016868515.1 Bacteroidota bacterium
ATCTGAGTTCGGGAATTATGAGAGTACCCTTGAAGCCGACACCGAATGTTTCATGAAGGTATGCAATCCTGGAATAGGCAGGATTATACCTGATAGTAACATCGACATTGATCGAAAGCCCGTTTCTGTCGAGTATGTCAAGGGTCTCTTCAGCTGTCTGTTCCTTTACATCGTACCTGTACAGGTCATCCCAGGGTGCAACGAACTTCAGCCCCGGCTGCACAACCTTATCCCTTTCGAGTTTCCCCGAAATAGTATGGAATACTACTCCCCTCTCGCCGGGTTTAAGGGCATAAAAACTCCTGAAAATGAAAATCAGGAAAACGATTCCCAGTGCAACAAATGTTACAAGAGTCATAATCTGTTTTGGCCTCATCACTTTTCTTTTTTAGTTTATGTTTCTATCTTTCTATGTGTTCAGTTGCTTATTGATTCATGTTGAAATGCAGAATAAAATAATTCTAAAAATAGCGTAAATTTGTGGCTTTTGATGGACAACTAATCCGTTAATCGGTGAAATGTCACCTGAAGGCGGTAATTCTGGCAGATAAGACCACATACCGGAAAAATTTCCACATTATGATGAAGACAGAACTCATATTAAACAGGGATGGCAGCATCTTTCACCTTAACCTCAAACCAGGGGATATTGCCAGCGATATAATTTTAGTCGGCGATCAGGGCAGGGTTGACATGTTTGCCTCTCTTCTTGAGGAAGTAAGGGTAAGGAAGAGCAACAGGGAGTTCCATACCATAACAGGCAGTTACAGAGGCCATGAGGTTACAATAATATCCTCAGGCATAGGAACCGATAATATTGACATTGTAATTAATGAGCTTGATGCCATTGCAAACATTAACCTTACGACAGGAGAACCGGTTGAGAATCCGGTTACCCTGAATATAATAAGGATCGGCACCTCAGGTTCGCTGCAGGGCTCTATTCCTGCCGGGGCTTTCCTGATGACAGAAACAGCCGTGGGATTCGACGGCCTTCTGCATTTCTATTCCGAGTACGACCATCTTCTCGACACCGCATTGTCGGATGCAATAGTATATTATACCGAGTGGCCTGACAACCTCTGCTATCCTTACGCTGTAGATGCCGACCCGGAACTGCTGCACGCCTTTGATTCCACAGACTTCCACAGGGGCATTACCATTTCTGCCCCGGGATTTTACGCTCCTCAGGGAAGGTCTCTCAGACTGGCTCCCTTTGACAGTGAACTGAATGACAAGCTTGCCGCGATTGACTTCAGGGGCCGCATCATCACCAATTATGAAATGGAGAGCTCTGCAATATATGGTCTGGGCCGTCTGCTTGGTCACCGTACACTTACCATATGTGTCATTATAGGCAACAGGGTTACAGGAGAGTTCATCTCCGATTACAAACCCCTTCTTATGAATCTCGCCGTGAAAGTGCTGGACAGATTGCCTTTTGGCGACCACGATATGTAATTTTTGCTATTTTTGAGAGATCAACCCACACCTAAACCTGATGGAAATGAAACAGGAAACCAGAAACAAGGTAAACAATAACGATGAAATTGACCTTCTTGATCA
>VGGM01000499.1 GCA_016868515.1 Bacteroidota bacterium
AACCGGTTTCATCCATATATCACATCTTCTGGCAGCCAGCCGTGAATGCCGGCTTACAACCGTATTCGGTCCTCAGCACGGCATTTTTGGCCAGACTCAGGACAATATGATTGAATGGGAAGGTTACTTCGACGAAAAACTCCATATTCCGGTATACAGTCTTTACGGAATCTCCCGGAAACCCACCCGTGAGATGCTTGCCGGAATTGATGCTCTTATTGTTGACCTTCAGGATGCCGGCGCCAGGCTTTACACATACATCTGGACGGTTAAGCTTTGCATGGAAGCCTGCAGCGAAGCCGGAATCCCGGTATGGATTCTCGACCGACCCAACCCGATCGGACTACTGGGCTTTGACGGTCCGGTTCTTAAAGAGGAGTTCTTCACCTTTGTTGGAGGAGCACCTCTGCCTCTCTGCCACCGGATGACAATGGCCGAGATGGCCCTCCTGGTCAGGGCTCTATATCTCCCCGGGTGCGATCTGAATGTAATCCCGATGCTGAACTGGCACCGGAGTTCACTCTATAATTCAACCGGGCTTCCGTGGGTACTGCCTTCACCCAACCTTCCAACTCTTTACAGTACAATGGTATATCCGGGAAGTGTACTTATTGAGGGACTGAATCTTTCGGAAGGCCGTGGTACAACAACCCCGTTCGAACTGTTTGGGGCCCCATGGATGAATGCCTCAAAGGTGGCCCGGGAACTAAAATCAAGAAACCTGCCCGGCTGCACTTTCAGGGAACATGATTATATACCGGTGTTCCACAAATACCACGGCAGACTATGCCATGGAATACAGATACATGTCACAGACCCTGAACTGTACAAACCTGTTGAAACTGCACTGAATATATTCGAGGCAATCATTAAACTGTCGGAACCAGGTGCATTGCAGTTCAATAACCCTCCCTACGAGTATGAGGAGCACCTGATGCCTTTCGATATACTTTCAGGAGATGAAAAGATGAGACTGGCACTGATTAACGGATCTTCACTGAAAGCAGAAACCGACAGATGGAAGTCTGAAACAGAGGAGTTTTACCGGATATTCCGCGAAGTGTCGCTATACCCTGAATAGCAATACGTTATGCTTTGAAGGCTCTTCCGGTGACTACCCGAACAGCCCCTTGTCGCGCAGCAGCAGAAGTATTGCCGACTGTGGCACCACAACCAGCTTTTCGCTGTTGAATTCTATCTCTACCGAACTGCCCTGCATATACAGAGCAAGGTCTCCCTCTTTGGGCTGTAGGGGTATGTAACGTGGCTCATTCCCCGATGGTTTCCACTTTTCCTCGGGGTCGGATGCCTCCGGAACCGGATAGCCGGGCCCTACCTTTATGACATAACCCGCCTGAACCTTGTCGTTCTCCTGTACACCGGGCGGAAGAAATAGCCCGCTTTTTGTCTTCGACTGTGGCACCCTGGGCTTTATCAAAACCCTGTCGCCAACTACTATTAGCTTATCAAGATCCTTAACATCAAGATTTATTGACATAAAGCAGTATTCAGTAAAATGATTGCAGTTGCAAGATAGTTAACTTTGGTCTATTAGC
>VGGM01000500.1 GCA_016868515.1 Bacteroidota bacterium
GGGATTAACTTCAGCGAAGATGTCCCTAAGCCTTTCTATCTGCGATTCATTCTCCGAAACAATGCAATTAATAAAGCCCTCAGCGCTGTTGCGCACCATTTTCTCGCCCAGCAGGGCGAAGTTTTTGTTAAATGCGGGTTGTGGCTCGGTGTTAAAACTGAATATATTGTGTGCTGATTCTGACACACTGTTGCCTGTAATGAAATGTCTGAAAGATGATATTTCCTCAAGACACCGGTTACCGGATATTACAAGCTGGTGTAATTCGTGCTGCCTTGAGAGTGATGTGCCTGATTCGTTGCCGGCGCAGCATATCTCATTGATTCTGTCGCGTATATATTCCGGCGAATGCACCCATAAGACCGTCTCCTCAGGAAGAAAATCGAACAGGGAGTCCTTTGCTTCCTCTATCGAAACATCCTGTATGTTGGGGATTACTGTTATTTCGTTAACAATACTTTCCGAAAGCTGGTCATCGGGATTGAATACCCTAATTGACTCAACGGTATCGCCGAAGTAGTCTATTCTGAAAGGTTTGTCGGTGGCAAATGAGAAGATATCGGTAATACTTCCCCTAACTGCGTACTGGCCGGGTTCGGAGACAAAATCCTGTCTTGTGAAGCCATATTCCTGCAACACCTCTTCAAGGAATCCGGGTGAGAGGTTCTCTCCCCGTTTTAGTTTCATTGTATTCTTCCTGAGGGTTCTGCGGGATATCACCTTTTCCATTATCCCTTCCGGGTAGGTAACGATGAATTTTCTTCCCGAACCTGATGAGAGATGATTCAAAACAGCTGTACGCAGAACAATGTTTGCAGGGTCGGTTTGGGTATACCGGGCCGACCGTTTGTATGATGACGGGAAGAACAGGACATCATTCTCGCCCGTCAGCGAAACAAGGTCGCCATAGAAATATGCCGCGTCATCCTTCTCAGTCAGAATTGCAACAAATGGTTTTTTGCTGTCGGCAAACAATGCTGAGGCAAGAATTGAAGCTGACGAACCGGCGAGTCCCTGAAGCCGAACGGCTCCGGGCTTTTTTTTCAGGGTTTCCTCAAGAAAGCGGGTGTAACCGGGGTGCCGCCTGTAAAGTGACGACAGGAGATTATCTTTCATTATTGCGGTTGATTGCCGCAAATTTAGCAATTTTCAATCGCACTTGCTCTTGCTGCAATACTCCAGCAGTTCTTCTACCTTCCTCACCATGCCGGCAGAGCCTGCATAGAAGGGCGATCGTTCGTGCAGCGATGATGGCTCAAGGTCAAGGATCCGGTTGAACCCATCGGAAGCCATTCCTCCTGCCTGTTCGGCAATGAAGGCAATTGGGTTGCATTCGTAAACGAGCCTCAGCTTACCCTTCGGGGCATTCCCATACTCGGGATAGAGGAAGATACCGCCCTTCATAAGGTTGCGGTGAAAATCGGATACAAGCGACCCGATATACCTCGAGGTGTATGGTCTGCCCGATTCCGGGTCGCTCTCCTGGCAGTATTTTATGTATTGCTTTACGCCGGCCGGGAACTTGATATAATTGCCCTCGTTTACCGAGTAAATG
>VGGM01000501.1 GCA_016868515.1 Bacteroidota bacterium
CTCGACAGCGCCAACAAGGATGAACTTCATAAACTGTTTTTCAGTCTGCGCGACACCTTTGGCCAGACCATCGTTATAGTAACTCACGACCGGCATCTGGCAGGCATGTCAGACCGTATTCTCGGCATCAAAGACGGGGTAATTGCCGATGTCGCGTAGAAGGTCATTCAGCGGCATGACATGGAATGACATGAAGGCGTTTCTCGATGAGAAACACGATTTGTACAATAACCCCTCATTCATTGAGGCTGATCCCATAAGTATTCCGCACAGGTACGAAACACTTCAGGACAGGGAGATCTCCGGATTTCTTACCGCAACGATTGCATGGGGTCGCCGTGATCTTATCCTTCGCGGTGCCGGCATTCTTATGGAGAAAATGGGGAATGCCCCGCACAGCTTTATTACTGAAGCTCCGGACGACGATTTTGTGAGGTTTTCTGACTTTGTTTACCGTACATTCAATGGCATCGACTGTATCTTGTTCATCCGTTCACTGCGAAAAATATACCATTCATACAACAGCATGGAGGATATAATTGCAGAAGGTATGAAGGAAGACGGAGAACTCACTTCCGGAATAGGACATCTCCGCTCACTATTCTTTTCAGATTGTCATCAGAGGAGGAGTGAGAAACACTTTGCCGACATCAAAGCAGGAGCCGCAGGAAAAAGGCTGAACATGTTTCTCAGGTGGATGGTCAGGCATGACAATCGTGGTGTTGACTTTGGCCTCTGGAGAAGAATATCTCCCTCCCAACTCTATATCCCCCTCGATTTTCATTCGGGCAACACGGCCAGGAAACTGGGCCTCCTTAAGAGGAATGCCAGCGACTGGAAGGCAGTTGCCGAACTTACAGAGGTGCTGAGGGAGTTTGATCCGGTTGATCCTGTCAGGTATGATTTCGCCCTCTTCGGTTTGGGTGTCAATGAGCGTTTCGGATGCTATGAGTAACCACTGGTTTGAGTTCAGGCAGTTTAGAATTGATCAACCCGCAGGAGTCTTCAGGGTGGGAACCGATGGTGTGCTGCTGGGTGCATGGGCCGGAGCCGGGAGGAGCGATGCCGTAAGTATTCTTGATATAGGCACCGGTACCGGACTGATAGCACTGATGCTCGCCCAGAGGTTCCCGCAGGCACTCATAACCGCAATTGAACCCGATAAGGAATCATTTGAAGTTGCAACGGGCAATGCAACTGCCTCACCATGGCACGACAGAATTACAGTAATTAATTCATCGCTGGATGAGTATCTCTCATCCGGACCAGAAGAATATGACCTTATTGTTTCCAATCCCCCTTTTTATAATCATGCCCTTAAGAATCCCGATCCGCGAAAGGCCTCCTTCAGACACTCCGGCAGCCTGTCGGTAAACGATATTGTTGCAGCGGCGCGTTCATTACTTGCAGGCACCGGCGCATTAAGCCTTGTATTGCCCTGGGCTGAAGGTAATGTAGCTGTGGCCAATGCGGCCCTTGCGGGGCTTTACTGCAGCAGAATGACAAAAGTAAGACCCCTGGCAGCTTCACCATTCAACAGATTACTG
>VGGM01000502.1 GCA_016868515.1 Bacteroidota bacterium
TGATTATACCTCACGGTATCATCAGTCTGCCCGGTTACAATGCCGGAATACAACAATATTATTGCTGTAAACAGGCTGATTTTCAATAGATCGATTCTTTTCATTTCTACACTGTTTAGAGATTAGTTATTAAATTAATCAGGTTTTCACCATGCCTAAGTCCCAGTTTCTTTCTGAGTCTGTATCGCGATATCTCCACGCTCTTTGGTGAGATGTTCATTAGTGAGGCAATCTCCTTGGTCGAGAAGTTGAGACGGAGAAGCATAATAAGTTTCTGTTCCTGCGGTGTAATGCCGGGATACTTCGATTCAAGCTTCTGCCTGAAATCCTTATGAATATGCTCAACCTGCCCATAAAACCTTGTCAGTTCACCTGTATAACTCATCTTTTGTCTTATTGATGCGCCCAACTCGCCAAGGTTCTTTTTCATCTCTCCGCTGCTACAGTCTGATTCAGATATCTTCTCAATTTTTGACGAAAGGTTCTCAAGGAATTCCTTCTGTCTGGCAATATTATGGGCCATACCAATGAATTCCTGTCTCTTTACCTCCAGTTTTGTATTTAGCAGTTCATTCTCGCGCTGCACCGTACTTATTTCAAGTTCATTCAGGGCCTTTCTGAAGTTGTAAACCTCCTCCTGCATTGATGCAAGTGAATCTTCGGCTACACGCCTGAGCTTACGCTGTTTTAAGGCAGTAATAATGAATAAAAGCATCAGGAAACCAAAGAAGGCTATAATTGCCGGTTCAATCAGATCGAAATTCCTTATCTCAGCGGAAGCTTCGGCTATTCCCGGCTGCTTCTGTAAATCAGCTGCATATCCCGACACCTGGATCCGGAAAACATTCTGAACGAAGAATAGGGCAAAATAGGTTATTAACCCCGAAATCAGCGGAGTGAGAATCCATCCCATTGCCACCCCGCCCAGCATCTTAAAGTTAAGTTCCCGCGCTCCCTTAACTATTCCGATCCCGAGAATTGATCCGATTACTACCTGGGTGCTCGAAACCGGTACCAGGGGCAATGGAGGAAGTCCTATTGATACAAGCAGGTTTCCAAATGATGTTGACGAGAATAGGAAGAGTACTATTGCCTGAGCCATTACAATCACAATTGCAGCCTCAGGTGTTAGCGACAGAATGCCATTGCCAACCGTATTCATTACTCTGTGACTATAGGTGAAGATACCAACAGCAATGGCTACACCACCAAGCAGAAAGAGTATCTGGACCCCATCAAGTATGAAAATCCCGAAATCAAGCATTATATCAGGGGCTGATGGAATAAATACACCCATAACGTTTGCTATGTTGTTGGCACCAAGACTATAGGCACCCATTGCTCCTGCAATAACCAGCCCGACCCTTATATATGAATCCAGTTTTATGACATGAAGTTTTATCCGTCTGAGCAACTGACGGAGCACTATGAAGAGAAGTACAGCGAAAAACATCCCGAGAAGAGGGCTGGTAATCCATGATCCGATAATTTTGGTAAGAACGGCTACATCTGTTTTGTTGCCTGTG
>VGGM01000503.1 GCA_016868515.1 Bacteroidota bacterium
AGGGCGGTATACGGCAGAAGAGATATACTCTACCAAGCGGGATGAGATTGAGCAGACAATAATCAGGGAAACAGGTGAGATTCTCGGAAAGAATAATATTGAGATGAGGGCCCTGCTGATCAGGTCGATCAATTTGCCTGCCGACATAAAGCAGGCAATCGAAAGCAAACTGACACATGAGCAGGAAGCGCTGGCTATGAAGTTCATAAATGAAAAGGAACGCCTTGAAGCTGACAGGAAAAAGATTGAGGCCGAGGGAATATCAAGCTACAACCGGATAATCAGCGAAAGTCTCACCGACAGGATTCTGAGGCAGAAAGGAATTGATGCAACCCTTACCCTTGCCAATTCACCCAATTCAAAAGTGGTGGTAATTGGCAGCGGAAAAGACGGTTTACCTCTTATCCTCGGAGGAAACTAACCCGTAACCCGTAACCCGTACCCAGCAACCCTACCTCACATATTCCATAATACGGCCGGATATCTGCAGAAGCGATATCCAGGCCAATTTTGTGGCGTGTATCAACTGGTAAACATTCTGCCCGCATTGTTGTTTATAAAAAGTAGTTTACTATTGAACAAGACGGAAGGCTTGTTAAAGTATGTTAATCTTTTTCTTATGACCACTTAATGGGTATGGCTGGCAATCTCAAATTGTATATTTTTGCAACCCTTACCAAAAAGAAGGAGAATGCTTTTATTATAATTTACGCTATGATTGATCAATATGCAAGGTTTGCTCTGGCTCTGCTTCTGGTAGCTATTAATTTTACGGTATCAGCTGCAGGTGATGTTGATTTTGAGAAAAAAAGGGTTGAGGCTGTCAGAACCGATAATCCCCCCAGGATTGATGGAAGTCTGGACGACGTTGCCTGGCAGAAAGCTCCTGTTCTTACAGATTTCATACAGTATTCACCCTATAGCGGCCGACCGGCGTCATTTCCGACTGAGGTAAGAATTCTATACGACAATGAGGCCATCTATATCGGAGCATTTATGTTTGATCCGAATCCCGACAGCATCTATCTTCAACTCGGGCAGCGTGATGCAGATTTTTCGCTTAATGCTGACTATTTCTCTTTCGAGATATCAACATTCAATGACGGGATAAACGGGGAGACCTTTAAAGTTTCGGCCTCTGGAGTACAGTCTGACCGGAAGGCACGGGCCATGGGCAGCGGCGGTGGCGGAAGGGGTGGCGGCGGAATGGGTGGCTTTGGCTTTGGCGGCGACAGTAGCTGGGACGCTGTCTGGTATTCCAGGGTCAGTGTAGTGGAGAACGGATGGATAGCCGAGTTAAAGATACCCTATTCAGCCCTTAGATTTCCAAAGATTGATGTTCAGACCTGGGGCGTGAATTTCTTCCGCGAAATAAGGAGGTATCGTGAATTATCGTCCTGGAGCTATGTCGATCGTGAGATCGGTAGTACTTTCAGCCACCTCGGTGAACTGACAGGACTCTCCAATCTGGTACCACCCGTGCGCCTGAGTCTGACCCCATACGTATCAGGATATGTTGAAAA
>VGGM01000504.1 GCA_016868515.1 Bacteroidota bacterium
GGTAAGCCTGCAGTACAAGGCCGACGTTAGACGGGAACTCTGCCTTCAGCCTCTGGAAAAGATCAATCTCAAGGTCAGTGCATGGCGAGTCCTCCATATCAATCCTGATAAAGTTGTTGTATGATGCAGCCTTTGCAACTATCTCACGGATATGGGTATAGCATACTTCCTTATCTATCAGCAATCCGAAACTCGTGGGCTTAAGTGAAAAGTTCCCGTCAATTCCCTCCTTAATGGTTGCGTCAATAAGCTTCAGGTACTCTTCCTTATTGGCTGCTGCCTCATCAAGACTCTTGATAAACTCTCCCAGTACATCGAGGGTTACCTTCATTCCTCTATTATTGAGGTCTTTCGAAACCCTGAAGGCGTCTTCCATCGTTTCTCCTGCAATATACGGCCTTGAGAATATCCATATGAACTTCTTAGGGAACCAGGGAAGAATAGCTGCAATAAACCGGTTGAACATAATATTTCTTTTTAGCGGGGCAAATATATAAAAAAGGAATCAACCGCGTAATGACTTTAGTAAGCAGAGGCAAAGGGTTTTGGGTTGAGGGCCCAGGGTTGAACGGATGCCGGATACCCGGTACCCCGATCCTACTTGAACGCCTTCTCGGGCATGCCGTCGCCAGATAATGACAGGCGGCTGAAATATTCAGGTACCTGTTTCCCTGTGAGCTTGTCGACATACATTTTTGCGAGGTACATACCCAGCATGAAACCCTGACCGCGCAGCCCCGTGAAGAGACCATGTTCAGTATCGATGAACATCCTTGGCTCAACGTAATAGCCTGCCCACAATGCCTGGAACCCCACCGATGAGAGCTCGGGAAGCCAGTTCACAAACACCTCTGAAGCTATATTTATAAAGTCCTGGGTGTTAAGTTTCAGATCCTTACCGGTTTCTGCCGGATCGACGGCAGGTGAGGCACATCCTATGACCTGACCTGTTTCTGCCAGCTGCTGTCCGTATACTGCTACGAACCCCTTATATTTCCGGCGGTCGATCATCATTGGCAGCGGTGTATTGCCTGCCCCCAGGAATGGTAGTCTGCGGGTAATGAAGGCCTGGTGTCTTACCGAATAGGTTCCGGTCTGTACACCTGCCAGCCTCGCAAATTTCTCACCTTCCGGTCCGAGGGCGTTGATGAATATCTCAGTCTCGTACTCAACATACTCCTTTCTGTGATTTCTGGCCAGTGCAAAGTAACGATTGCCCTCTTTGCGGAGGTCTATCAGTTCGCAATCCTCCTCCACTACGCCGCCATTACCGATACCTATCTGCCTTATCAGGTCAATAACCCTTCCCGGTGTGGCCTGCCAGCAGTCGTGGGTAATGAGTGCAGCCATGTATGTACCAGCCAGTTTCCTGTTTATTCCGGGGGCTATTCTCGCTGCAAAATCGTCAGGTCTTATCATTTCGGCGTTCGACCATTGCATTGAGGCTTCCAGTGCCTTGTACATCTCTTCGTCATGTGCGAAGGTAACATAGTTTATAGGCCGGAAATCG
>VGGM01000505.1 GCA_016868515.1 Bacteroidota bacterium
ATTTGAGCGAATACTAACCAAGATATTTGAATGATGGAATGGATTGATTTTGCCCTATGGTTTATGATTGCCCTTGCGGCACTCTGCCTCGTGAGGGTTGTACTGGGCCCCTCAGTAGCCGACAGGGTGGTGGCTATCGACATACTCGGGATAATTGTGGTCGGTATTTGCGTCATCCTCAGTATAAGTACTCAGAAATCATTTCTGATAGATATCGGAATTGCCTGGATCATCCTGAGTTTCATTGGCACGCTGACAATGGCTAAGTATCTGGAAAGGAGGAAACTAAATGAATGAGTTGATCAGTAATATACTAATTGGAACCGGCCTTTTATTCAGCCTATTCGGCTGTCTCGGTCTCATCAGGTTGCCCGATGTTTACAACAGGCTGCAGTCGGCAACCAAGTGTGTAACTCTCGGTACCTGCTGTATTATGCTTAGCCTGGTTATCAGGTATGGGTTTACTGATATCGGTATCAAGGGTCTCATTGCAATTCCGGTCCTGTTTTTTACTTCCACGGCAGGTGCCCATGCTCTGCTGAAGGGATCTCACATATCAGGGATAGGTATGTGGGAGAAGAGTGTTGCCGACCACTATCGTGACGACACCACCGGTGTGGCTGATGAAGAGGAAAAAACTGATAATCCGGAATAAAATGAAATACCCGAAATTGCGCGAACTGAAAGAAGCGGTTATATCGCTTGTCACACCGGCCTATACCTCACCTTTTCCGGCAAGGGAGCACATCCCCGAGGAGAGATTCCGCGGCAAACCGGTTGTAAATGAGAAAAAGTGCGTAGGCTGTGTCACATGTACCAATGTCTGCCCGCCCAATGCCATAACTGTTTCCGATGATGCTCATACCGGGATCAGAACCATTGTAAGGGACTATGGCAAATGTATATTCTGTGGCCAGTGTGAAACATTCTGCATAACCGGCGAAGGAGTGAAGCTTTCCAACACTCTCTATGATATTGCGGTATTCGACCGGTCGAACAGCGTTGAAACGCAAACCCGTGAGCTGGTTCTCTGTTCGCACTGCAATGCTGTCATCTCTACAAAAGAACATATACATTTCCTCTGCGAGAAACTTGGACCGAAGGGCTATTCGTCAACCCTGGCACTGAACATTCTGAACCAGACAATGGTGCCTTCGTCAGAAGATGCCGATGTGCCGGTTCAGGATGGACTGAAAAGGAAGGACATGTTCAACACTATCTGTCCCAACTGCCAGCGGAGCGTACAGGTGAAAATGTTGCTTTAAGTGAGGGACCAGATCAGAGGAATACTCGGCCGCACCAATGCGGCAGTTCTTTTCACCGGCGTGGGAAACGTACTGAGAAGCGACGACGGAGCCGGGGTGTATATCGTTTCATCAATCAGGGAGGGAACCGGCATTGCCACACTTCTGGCTGAAGCCAGCATAGAGAATTACATAAGTAAAATCAACTCCCTGTCACCCGATATCCTTATTATAGCCGATTGCATCGATTTTAACCGCGAACCGG